>WJKV01000059.1 GCA_014728875.1 Candidatus Woesearchaeota archaeon
CTCATAGACATCCACAGGACATAATTTAACAGCATCGACTGCCTTTTCTGCATCCTTTATTTCTATTACAGGCGCCTGCTTGAAAAAAGCAAGGCCCGGACTCCATTTTGTATGTTCTTTTCCCTTGCCTAATTTTGCAGTTGCTACGAATTCCAATTCCTGTTCATTCAACAGCTTTGTGATCGGCATTTCTTCATAGACAGGCATAATCTTAGGATCCTTTGATTTGATCTTGCTTGCTTCGATTGTGCCGCTCGCCTTTGTCTTCAATGTAAGGCTGACTTCGCACTTTGCACACCCTTCTCCTTTGCAGGTGCATTTCTCAGGCAGATTGTATCCTTTCAGGTCAGTGGTCAAAGGCAGCAGTCCAAGCCTGTGTGCAAGCATTTCGTCGTAAAGTATGCTTTCATTCTTTCTGAATTCAACATCCTCTATCGCCATTGTCGGCACTTCGTCTATAATTAATCTCCTTAAAGTATTTACAAAAGCTGAATTGGTCTTGCTAATAACAAAAGACAAATTGTTTCCTTTTTTCTCCAATATTTTTATTTCCATTTTATACCCTTCGGCCTCGCCTGCCGCCTTTTTTCCTGCATTTGTCGTGGGATAGGGCGGTGATGTCTTCGATTGTTCCTATCCGCAGACCCCTTCTGGATAAACCTCTTACAGCTGCCTGCGCGCCAGGACCCGGCGACATAGGGCCGTTGTGCCCCCCAGGAGCCCTTATCTTGATATTCAATGCAGTAATTCCTTTTTCAAAACAATTCTCTGCGACTGCCTTTGCAGCCATCATTGCAGCGGTCGGGCTTGATTCAAGCCTGTCAGACTTGACAACCATCCCTCCGCTCACTCTTGTAATGGTTTCTGTTCCTGTGATGTCAGTAACATGAATTATGGTATTGTTATAACTGCTGTAGATGTGGGCAGTACCCCACCTGTCAGGGCCTCTTGATTTCCTTGCGACTTTTTCGTCAACGAATTCTGGTTTCTTCTTTGCCATTTTAACCTGTTGCAGGAGCTGCAGTCTCTTCAGCAGCTTCTTCTTTTTCTACTGGTTCTGCTTTGCTCTCAGCTGTTTCTTCTTTCTGCTCTGCTGATTTTTCTTTTTTCAAAGATTTCCTCATCTCTTCTTTTTCCTTTTCTATCAGTTTTTCCCTTTCAGGATGCATAGGATCCTTGAAAGGGGATTTTGCGTCAAAAGCAATCATGTTTTCTTCATCTAATGTAACCAAATATGACGGCGAAGTCATTTTCTTGTCGCCTATAAGAATGTGCTCGTGCGTAATGTATTGTCTTGCCTGTTTTATTGTCTTTGCCAGACCTTTTTTCAAAACAAGAGTCTGCAGTCTTCTTTCCATCAGATCAGGAAGTGTAAGGCTAAGGATCGTGTCAGGACCGTCTGTCTCGCTGATCAGGCCTAATCGTCTCAGCTTTGTCAATAATTGCTCTGCTTCTATCTTTTCCTGGTCTGTCCTTGCACTGTTCGCTTTTTTTGCGCCGACGAAGAATGTCTTCAGCTTGCTGTCCATCCTCCAGATCTCTTTCTTGTTCCTGGTGCCGTATTTCTTTCTTATTTCAGATTCTTCATCCAGCCGTTCCTTCTGCCATGGATGCATCGGCGTCGAATACTTCTTCCTTTGTTTTCTAGGATCTCCCATCTTTATTTCTTACCCTTCTTTCCGCCCTTTGCAGGAGCTTTTCTTTTTACACCGATCGAAGTGCCTTTCCTGAAATTGCTTCTCGTCCTCTGGCCCCTCACAGGCAGGCCTGCCTGGTGCCTCATCCCTCTTCTGCTCTTTATCTTTTGCAATCTCCTGACGTCAGAAGTCTTTATGAACTTGATGTCTCCTGTAAGGATGTGCTTGTCCTCGCCTGTACTGTAATCCTTTCTCCTGTTGAGCATCCAAACCGGAATCCCGTTCTGGAGCGGATTTTCTATGACATTTGTTATCTTCTTGATCTCCTCTGCTGTCAGATAACCCACTTTTTTGTGCCTTTCGATGCCTGCAAGCTTCAGGACAGCATTCGCAAAAGTATAACTGACTCCCTTGATTTTAGGCAAAGCATAGAAAATAGATTTACTGCCGTCTAGATCAACATTGACGATTCTTACTAATTGATTAAAATTAGGTTCTGCCATCATTAAACACCGTTATTTGTATAGGCGCCCTTTGAGCACCCAAGCCATATCCCCTTGTATATGGCGTGTCGGTCAGTATACTCCCAAAAAAAGGGACCTATTTATAAAGGTTGCGGTCAGAATTCATTCTTCAGGTAGCACAGGAGGTTCAGGCATCTGTCCGTGTTCGTATAGAATCTCAACAAGCGGATTATTTTTGTCTTTCACAGAAAGGAATCCTCCCACTTGAATTGCTTCTGTATGCGCGCTATAAATAATGGAATGAGGATTCCCAAACTCTTTTAACGGAAATTCGCCTCCGCCGACACAGCCTGTTGTTAAGAAAATTCGCATAGGATATTCTCCGCCATTTTCCAATGCTTGTTTGTAGTCGTCCGGCCGGAATCCGAAATGACCTGATGTAATTATTCTTTTAGGCTCTAAATAATCATCTGCTGTTAGTTCTTCCAAGGAAACTACATTATAGATTGCGACACCATCTTGGTAAGAAAAGAATGGAAAAAACGCTTCAACAATAACACTGTCTTTTTTTCTGGGGACCAATTTTTCTGGTCTTTCATTCATAAATTCTGGGCCTGAAAGATGCGGCGGAACAACTAGATTACCAAAATTGTAGGTTTCACTTTCAGAGCCAGTGCCGTCGCCGTATGCGAACGCAAGAACATGTATCTTTCCTATTTCTTCACCGGCCCTTTCTACAAGCACGGTTAATCTGCCCTGATATGCTCTTCCTTCGATTTTTTTGAATCTTGATCTGGGATCAAATACGAAATTCACATCGTCTGGAAAAAATTCTTCATCGTATTTATTCAAGGCATGAGGCAGCCAGAATTCAAGCATACTTGGCGTAATTTGTTCTTCATCCATATTTATTACCTATTTTTATGAATATTTAAACATTGTGCTAATCAATAACCCATTTGCCTGCATTCTGCACTAGTTTTCCATTAACATATAGTCTCCCTGCGAGAGGCGGTATTCCTCTCAGATCGCATACAAG
>WJKV01000060.1 GCA_014728875.1 Candidatus Woesearchaeota archaeon
GCCAGAAATTCCAATGCTTGAGGTTCGTCCTCAACAATAAGGATTCTCTTGTCCATGCAGTTCTTAATTTAGAGTTGTTTATAAAGCCTGCGATAAGCTTTATATATTCAGGGGAATAGAATGGCCATACAATGCCGGAATGGACTGTTTATGCACATAATAAAACTTTTTATGCTTTTGAAGACGGTAAATTAATCGATGCCTGCAGGATACGCAAGAAAAAAGGGCATGGGTTAGTAAGATATGATCGCGCTGAAAATCTGATGTTGAGAGAGGAAGAAGTTGAAAGAGTTCTTAATTCTTTAGGTGAAATGAAACAAATCGCTTGTTTCAGCGGCCCGTATCTGTTTGACCGCAGCCAAGGCATGCATTTTGACGGACTTGCACAAAAAGTGGATGAAGCAGGCGAGATATTCGTTACTGAAAGATTATCAATCGAAGAAGTCGAAGCGTCAAGAGCAGCCGCACAAAACGCTCTGGCAGAAGCACAGTCCTATGCATCATTAGGCGGAACTTTCAGGCAAAATGCAAGACATTGCGCGCAAGAAGGACTGAAATACGACCCTCAAAATCAAGAACTTAAAAAATTATTAGAGAGAATGGAGTAGAATGGGATTAAACTGTATGGAAACAAAACCACACGAAATATACATACCAGTAGAAAGCGTGTTCGTGCCCTCTAATGAGACGCTTGATTTTAATCCTGGAGAAGTATGGGACCTTACACCAGGTTATAATCTCGTTACTCTTAGCAATGGAGCAATCACAAAACAATTCGATACTTTGAAAACTCTTGTAGAGATTGTGCACGATCCATTAGGTCCTAATTCAGGAGAGAGGGGAAATCCTGCTATTGTAAAACCAATAGGATTCAGGAGAGAACCTCTGCCATATGAAGAACTAGTGACCGAACTGGGATTGACAATGCTAAGACCGCTACGCCCAGAAGTATACGCGGATTTCTTAAGACAAATCCACATAATAATGAGAGAGAAAGGCGGATATAGAGTTAGGGAATAAAATATAATAATTCTAAAATTACTACAGAAAACTTTATATATGCTTAAATCTAATATGATTACAGGTGAAATAAAATGAATACGACCGTAAGCATACCAAAAGATGAATATGACGAATTGGTGAAAAAAGCAGTTCTATTTGACCATTACATAGAGACTGAGGAATTGACTGCTGAAGAATTGAAGAAAGTCAAAGAGGCTTTGAAAGGCCCTTTCCTGACAAAAGAAGAATTCCTGAAAAGACATCCTGAACTAAGCTAGAATGTTTTCTCTTATCTTTTCTGACAGTTTTGAAAAATCTTTTTCCAAGATAAAGGATTATACTGCGAGAAAACAGATATGGAAAAAGATCCAGGATTTGGAAAAAAGAGCTCCGCTCGGCAAAAAACTCAAAGGAAATCCTTTCTGGTCAATACATGTGAACAAGTACAGAATAATCTACCAAATAGAAGATGTTGAAATAATCCTAATAGACATCCTGCTGCGAAAGCACGGTTATAAAGAATTGTAAGTCCGGAAAATCTTCAGTTCTTCTTTAGTCAAATATTTAAATCGATTTTTCTTGATGTTTTTCATGGCATTAGACGACAGAGCAGAACTGGACAAATTGTATGATAAGCTTCAGGAAGTATCTCTTGATGAATGGAGAGAGGAGCACCACAACTTCTATGTTTACAAGAAGGGACTGAAATTCGTTCTATACGGAACAGCTGACGAATACGGCAATCCTGAAAGCACAGGTGTTTGTGTTTTGAATTCCAATGAAGATGTAGTTGCTGATTTTGAACGCGCGCCCGGGATGTCAAGCGTCTTTAGCGAGCTGGTGAAGAGAGAGATGGCTGCTCTTGAAAGACAAAGAGAAAAAGAAAAAGAACAATCAAGAAAGACTCTGTCTGAGTTCCTGGATGAATGATTATCTTCTTTTTCCGCTTCCGTAAGAACCAGGGAGCCTTCTTCTCCAGAATGCTTTGTGTTCTTCTGATTCTTCGTGACCCGGGTTTTGAAGGTAGTCTTTGTAACGTGCGATCTCTGCCTCTATATCTTTAAGTGAATAAGGCTCTTCTGTTATCCTCATGTTCTTTCTCATCAGTCCCAGGCCTGAGACAACCCCCTTGAGATACCTGAAAGGGAAATAGATCAATGCGCTGTTCGGAGTTGTGATTAGTTTTCTGAATGACACATCCTCTCCTATAATAGGAATGGATTTGACAAGGGCTTCGAGCGCTTCCTCTCTCTGGGCCTTTATGACTATATTTCCTACTTGCCTTGCAATCTTTTTGACAGAATCCCTCTCTATTCTGTTTATCTTTGTCCTGTCATTGAGAATCCTTGACAAATGCTCCCTGACAACATCATGATTATCCCAATAAGCTTGAGGATCCTTGTCAATGCCCTCTGCCTCTGCAATGATGGCCAGCCTGTTGTCTGCCTCATTCACCTTTGCAATGCCATGCTCTACAACGTCTATGGCAACCTGCGGATGATTGTAATTCAAACTCCAAGTAGGATAACTGTTATTTGCCATAACAGGCATTTTCCTTAAGGTTGTTTATAAAGCCTGCGATAAGCTTTAAATATTCGTTCTAATGAGAGGGCAATATGACATGCGAAGATTGCAAGAAAATAGAACATAGTTATGATGATCATCCTTTTGTGCATCGTGATGTGGATTATGGCCGGGATCATCCCACTTATGTCTGCGGATGCGGACAAAAATGGTGGTGCTATAATAGCTTCTACAGGATGTGGACAACAGTAGATGACGATGCCACGTGGGAAAACATATTGGAAGGCTGCAGAAGACCTGTCATGGTGGGCAGACCTGCACTAAGTGTCGACAGACTATACGAACTAGAAGAAGAACAGAAGAAAAAACTAGAAGGCGAAGTAACGGAAGATTCTGAAGGACTGGAAGGGAGATAGTTCTGACTAAACATTTATAAATGTAAGAATTCTAATGGTTTCTATGTATAAGTTTTCACCGTCATCTCTATCTATATTGAAAGACTGTCCTAGATGCTTCTGGCTGCAGTTCAGGAAAGGTATCAAGAGACCTGATACGCCTTTTCCTTCCTTGCCTAGCGGTATGGATGGCATTCTAAAGGTTCATTTTGACAAGTTCATGGAAAAAGGAAAACTGCCTCCTGAACTTAAGGAATTGAATGGTGTCAAGCTGTTTGATGACAAGGATCTGCTTAAGGTATGGAGAAGCAATTTCAAGGGTATACAATGGACAGACAGGAAAGGCAATTTATTCAGAGGTGCTGTGGATAATATCCTGGTGAAAGGAAAAAAGCTCATTGTTTTAGATTATAAGACGCGCGGATATCCATTAAAGCCGGATACGCACGAACACTACAGAGACCAAATGGACATCTATAATTATTTGTTACGGAAGAACGGATATAAAACAGAAGAATATTCATATTTATTGTTTTATCATCCCAAGCTCGTGCATGCAAACGGAA
>WJKV01000061.1 GCA_014728875.1 Candidatus Woesearchaeota archaeon
CAGCAAACTAAAAGTAATAAAGATGAATCCTCTGACCTGGGGAAAGAGCACAACACCTGATCCGAACACCTGGTCAGAAAAGTTCGCAGAAAGCACGAAAGAGATACTTTCGTTTGCAGAAGAACACAACAAGGTCATCCAGATACACACAGGCCTGGGAAACAGCAGCATCAATAAGTTCGACAGGTTTGTAGAGGCTTTCGGAGACAAGCTGAAGATACACTTCCTTCACATGGGCGGAAGCAATGCAGGCCATCTGATGTTTGTCCCCAGATTCATAAACTGGCTCAACCAAGGCTATGATTTCTACACAGACACTTCGCAGACCATAGGTTACGCACCGTGGTATCTGATCAAGGAATGCAAAGAGATCTGCCCGAAAGGCCTAAATCGAATAATGTTCGCGTCTGACGAGCCGTGGGGCATCTTCCAGTCAGGACTGGAAGCCTTGAAGGCCCTGCCATTGGACAAGACGCTTTTTCAAAAGATACTTTATTATAACGCTGAAAGATTATACAGGAAAAAATGATATTTATCAAAGACTACCTGAACAAGATAAGATGGGATGACAGGATGAAGCCTGAAGAATACACCTTGACCTACCTTGACAGGAACAAGGAGGAAAAAGAGGTTCCTTATCTAGAGATAAAAGAGATAGGCGACGACTACATCAGGGTGGAGAAAGACAAAAACAAAGGGTTTGTCGAGATTCCCATGCACAGAATCCGAAAGATTAAAAAGTCAGGCTTTATTGTATGGCAGAGGTACGGCACTAAGGAAATTTAAAAAAGAGGTTAAGTGATGATAATACCGTTTATAGCAGCGATCAGCGGTGCAGTTGGACTGGTTTTCAGCAAGCATCTTCTGTCAGAGAAAATAGACTATAGATTGTTCGCTTCCTTTGCAATGCTGCAGCTGTTCATCATCATGCTTTTCCTTTCTCCTATCATGTTCGAAGCATCCCCGGAAATGTTCACCACTACAAACATATATCTTCTGGTGATCACCGCTGTCCTTGCAACAGCCTACAACATCTTCTTCTACCACGGCCTCAGCGAAGACACGCTGGTGGATGCAGAAAGCATAATAATGATATCCCCGCTGATGACCACGATCCTCGCAGCGCTCTTTTTCATCGACGAGAGAAACCTGTACATCTTCATTCCTGCGATGGTCGCAGGCAGCGCATTATTACTGTCTCATATCAAGAAACATCATCTGATCTTCAGCAGGGGTGACGAATATCTTCTGCTGGCAGTGGTATTCCTTGCGATTGAAGCGTTGCTGCTCAAAGTTCTGCTCAGAACCTTCATGCCTTTCTCTGTGTACTTTCTAAGGGTGGGGATAGTCGCTGCGATTCTCTGGCTGGTCGTCAGGCCGAACATCGCGAGATTGAGCTATAAGCAGATAGTAAAGATGGGAATCTTCAATATCTTCGTCATGGTGCAGTTTCTTTTGACTTATGCAAGCTATAAGATACACGGTGTAGTATATACAACCTTGATCCTGATCCTGCTGCCGGTATTTGTGATCAGCTGGGCATTCATCGTAGAAAAAGAAAGATTAGAACTGAGAAAATTCATCGCGATTGCAGTAATCCTTTTGAGCATCATCGCTGTCCAGTTATTGCTTGGAAGATAGAATGTTCTTGACATGAGGATACACTATCTTGCTCCAGTTCTCGAAATTCTCTATGTATCCTTTCCTGTTTTTAGCCTCTGCCTCTGCATCTTCCCCCAGCGCTTCAACAGAAAGCAGTTTTCCTTCGAGCTGGTCAGGCTCGTTCGTCTCTATGTCTGGTCTCCCGCCTTTTATCAGGAACACGACTCCGAAATGCACTTTGCCCACGCTGTTGCTGTCGTCATTGATATAGCCGATTATCCTCGGCAGGCGGTTGCTTGGATAAGAAACTTCCTCGTCAAACTCTCTTTTCATGCCAGACCATAGAGGAGACGCAAACTGTTCAGGAGTTATTCCTGCATCCCGCGGGAGTCTCCAGAAATGCGCATTGGCCTCAAGAAGCTTTCTTGTCTCTTCATCCCTGTCATCTTCTGGGTTGATATGGCCTCCGATACCTATTGAATAAAGATCATGCAGTCTTTCTTCTGTCGCACCCTGCAGCCTTCTCATCACATAGATGTGCGGCTGACCGAAATGGCTGTACGTGAATACACAGTAAGGGATTATCTGCTTTTTGTTAGGATCTTTCTCGACAATGTCTCTCACTGCAAAATAAGCCTTTGCAGGATCCTGCAAAATGCGCAGAAACCTGTCGCCTGCTTCCTGCACACTCAGAAAGCCTTGAAAATAATGATCATTCTGGGCGCCGAACAAATTGCCCCTGTTCACCACCAGGACTTCTTCTGCTTTTCTAGGAGGCAGTCTCACCGGCTCTACCTGTTCTCCTGTTTCAGGATCAACAAATTCCTGCTCTTCAGGCGCAGGATTTGGCTGGCCAGGCAAGCCCTGGTTTTGCATTGCTTTATTCTTTTTCTTCTTTCTCTTTTGCCTGTTTCCCATGCATACCCCCTTGTTTAAGGATAATAGTAAGAAGTATAAAAAGTTAATGCAACTATACTGCCGGAAGCATTGCGATAACTGCTATAGGCATTTGAGTTCGCCTGTCACAGCATCTATGTCCTCTTCCAAATCAGGACCGATTGCACCGCAGGTCATTGTGCCGGGCTCTACAACTGTTCTTCCTGCGTCTGTTATTGTAACGCAAGGAAGTTTCATGTCCTTTGCCATCTGGATGTATTTCAGGAGCTCTTTTTTGTCAGCAACCTTCAAAACGACTTTTTTCATGCCTTCTTTTGCCCAGTCAGAAACAGCATCCTTGTGCTTGCGGGACTTCTGCGCCTTCAATACAGCTGATACAGAAGCATGGCTGCACTGCGCGCCCATTTTTCCTTTCGGCATCTTCAGGTCCATCCTTACCAGTATGACTTGTTTGTACATATTAAAGATGAAGAAGAGTTCGTATAAAAATGTTTCTTATTTATGTTTCTCGTGCATGTTGTAGCCGAGCGCAAAAGCCGCAATAAAAAGGCACATGAATCCTGCAAGGAACAGTTTATTCACAGTCGCCATGAACCCAAGACTGCTTATTCCTGCATGCGAACCGACCTCAAAAAAACCTGTTGCCTGGCCGGCTCCCTGCTGTTCTTCTATGTCTTCACCGTCCCCCTCCAATGCGTCATACAATGACTTGTATCCTTTCATCACAAGGATTGACTTGTCTGCAAGGATCTCTACTTCTATGTCTCTCCATCTGACAAGGCGCCTTATGTCTTTTTCAAAATCCTTTGAATCGAGCAACTGCCTGAATACCTCTTTTGTGCCGCTGAGCCTGACATCAGGATTAATTGCGCTGCCTTCTACAGCTGTCAGGTTGTGGTCATCCACAGTCAAGGTATAGGTGTCCCTGAAGTTCGTTATGAAGAATTCTATCACAGGCTTTTCTTTTGTGACAGGATGGCTGCGCAGCTTGTATCCTCCTGCTTCATTCGCGATATACTCTACCTGCTCTTCTGTTACTTCAAACTCTTCTTCATCTGCGATCACCGGCTTCTCTATCACTGGCTTTTCAACAAAAGCGGGGCTATAGATGAAGAAGTAAAAATAACCGCCTGCAAAAATTCCCACTATCAATAGCGCAAAAACAATGTAAAGAAAACGGCCAAGAAAATTGTTGCTGCCTTTGTACATCCTCTCTTCTCTGATCCTTTCTTTTTCCAGTTCTTTCCTGCTTATTCTATACCTCTTTTTAGCCATTTTCAAATATGAATAATCAGCTGTTGTCTTCTATGAATTTTCTTATGCTTCTGTCATATGTCTTTTCTGCTTTTCTTGAAAACAAGCAGCCGGGCAGTTCTCCCATCTCTCTGTGATATCTTATGCATTCACAGCACTTGCCTTTCCTGGGGCATCCAGGATACGTACAGCCGCAGTCCTTCTTGTTTTTGGCCTGTTTGCATTCCATGATCATCACCAAATACTGCTCAGTTGTCTAAATTTAAATACTTTGTCCTTCATTTATAAATGAAACATAACATTTATATAGCGGTATTCCTCTCTAGTAATTATCCCTTGTTAGCATACTTACATATCAATAGGGCATTACTCTAATATTGGGGAACCTAGGGGGTATTAAAAAAGAGGTGGTAGAAATGGAAAGAGTCAGGACTTCCTTTGGAAAGGTAATTCTGCGCAATAAGAGTTCTCTTACCTTGCCGAAATGGTTTAATAAGAATGAATGTGATGAAGAAGATTAAAGTTCTTTTATTTTTTTGAAATCTTTTTTCATCTTCTTTTTTACAGCAGGAAACCGCATCCCGCTCGCAGGATGATAGGTCAGAAAATAAGCTTTCTTTGCAACCTTTATGGTCTTGCCGTGGTACTTGTCAAGATCCTTGAAAGGCGTGAATGCTTTCATTGCGACCCTGCCAAGCAGTATGATGAACTTTGGCTCTACAAGCTTGATCTGCCTCAGGGTATAAGGAAGGCAGGCTGTTATCTCGTCTTTTTTCGGAAGCCTGTTTTCTGGTGCAAGACACTTCACAGTGGAAGTGATAAAGACTTTTTTCCTGTCTATCCTGTTCTTCTTCAGAAGTTCGTCAAGAAACTTGCCTGCTTTTCCCACAAAAGGCTGGCCTGTCAGGTCCTCTTTTTTTCCAGGACCCTGGCCTATGAACATATATCTTGCTCCTATAGGCCCTTCGCCAGGCACTGCATTGCTTCTTGCCTTTGACAGCCTGCACTTGGTGCATTTCTTGATTAGCCTGTGTATCTTCTTTAGTTCAGCTTCCCTGTCCATGAACATGATTTCAATTATTTGCAGCAGTGTTTCTTTATGTCTTTAAGATGCTTCCTCATGTACTTGTGGAGTTTCTTCGGCATGTGTTTTAGCCAGTTCTCACCCCTTGCGATCTTCTGTCTTACTTCTGCAGGATGCACATTCACATTGTGCTTTGGCGCGTTGATCTTCAGCTTGTGCTTGTATCTCGTGAAGCAGTCCCTTGTCCTCTTGTTGCTGCTGAACAAGACGGTATTCTTGTCGATGTCCTTGATTATCTTTTTCACGTGCGAAGCATACTTCTTGTCGTCAGGTATGTCAGGAATCTTGTAAATCTTGTATTCAATTCCATGCATGTCTTCAAGCGCCGTCTTAAGCATATTCTTTACCTGGTCAAAAGAAAGAGGATGCTCCCTGTTCTTTATTCCGCAATGCCCGACACCTATGAGCAGAGTGTCAAAACCCTTCTTTTTTATCTGCTTGAACAGATCAATGTGTCCTTTTGTTATTGGCTGGAACTTGCCGATTACCAGAGCTTTTTTGGCCATCATCATCACCTCTTTGATTACTAATAATAATGCTGTTTAATGAATCCTCATATAAATATGTTTTGTTCAAAAGCAAGATTTATAAACCAATTCTGGTTCTGATGCAGCTGATGAAAGAAAAGATCTGGTTGTATGCTCTGGAGAATGCTGTAAAGTTCAAGGGGAAGGCCAATCCAAAGGCGGTTCTTGGAAAGATACTGGGCGAATTTC
Organism: Candidatus Woesearchaeota archaeon; assembly: GCA_014728875.1. Classification (GTDB taxonomy): domain Archaea; phylum Nanobdellota; class Nanobdellia; order Woesearchaeales; family WJKV01; genus WJKV01. The sequence continues at coordinate 5,554 of WJKV01000061.1, forward strand.
CAAAAGCAAGAAAAGACACGGCAAAGACCTTGAAAGAGATAGAATTGATAGTGAAGAAAGTCAATGTCATGCCTTTGGAAGAGCAGAAAAAGGAA
>WJKV01000062.1 GCA_014728875.1 Candidatus Woesearchaeota archaeon
CTTCTATCCTGTATCAAAACATACCTACACAAATTATAGGGCAGCATTTCAAGGAAATCACAATGACACAGGCATTGTCAGGCATCGGCATAGTGCCATTGATCATAGGAAGTTTTGTTTTGTTCAAATATCTTTTCAAGGAAAAGAACAGCAATGTATATTTGCTGGCTGCATTTGTGATATCTGCAGTGTTGTTGCTGTGGCTGAAGCTTATAACTCCTGGCCTGGGCTTGATTTTTTTAGGCGTAATCTTAACAATACTTTTCAGCATGTTCTTCAGTCTGTTCTTCGAATTTGTGCACAAGACAAAATTCTCAAGATGCTACGGCATTTTTTTGGCAATATTCATCATAATTTTCATCATTACAAGCGTGATGCCGTCTGTGGTTTTTGCAGTCCAGGCGAATAAAAGATGCGCGACACAATCAGAAATAGAAACCATGAACTGGATAGAGGACAAGACCAGGCCCGGAACCACGATATTTGCTCCGCTGAAATACGGATATATGATAACTGCAGTTGCTAAAAGAGCGAATGTGGCGGACAAAAACTTCTTATTGACAGACCTGCCTTCCCAGCGCATTGCAGACATAGAAGAGGCCTACACAACACCTTCTGAGATAAGCGGCATAGAGTTGATGGACAAATACAATGCAGCATACATCTTGGTGCCGGAAAATCAGGATGTGAAATTTATGACAGAGCATTGCTTCACACTGTTGCATGACGGCCAATTAAAGGTCTATGGAAGGACCTGCCAGCCTTTCAGCAAAAGAAAGATAAAGAACTAAAATGAAGAAAATAATTAAACAATACAAAACATGGTTTTTGTTGTTCGGGATCATCATACTGATAAGTCCGCTGCTTATCAGGCTGCTGAACAAGAATTTCACTGTCCCCACAACAATACCTTATTATTTTCTGCTTTTCTACAATATCGGTCCAGTATTATTCATGATTCTTCCCGCCATATTAAGCCTCATCTCAATTTATTTGTTTTATAGAACAGCATTGAATCTTGGCTTTAGAAAGAAAACCACAGAACTGGCTGTCCTCTTCTATTTGTTGTCGGTTCCAACCATGTATATTACGAGCTTCCTGAATCATCATATTATTTTATTCTTCATCATACTTCTTGGTTTCTTCTTGTTCACTTTAAAGAATAAAAGATTCAATATCCTGTTCAAAACATTGGCGGTTGTTGTGTTTCTTTCAACAAGCATCTTCGGACTTTATTCATTAATGCTTGCTGCATTCCTGCTGGCTTTTCACTACAGCAGAAGATCTAACAAGTTGCAGAAAATAGTCTGCAAGATGCTGATCTCACTTTTATTAATAATCAATTTCATTTTCTATTTTATCCTGAAATCTAGTTATTCTTATATTGCCAGCAGTCCTGCATTCAATGTCACCCAGCCTGTTTTCCAGGCCTTGATATCCGACTTTGGTTCTGTGATAGGAATCGGGATAACAATCTGGCTCTTGGCTGCGATAGGTTTTATCATCTCCTGGAAATACAAGTTCAAGTTCGTCCTGCTTTATGCGATAATGTTTGCTTTAATATATCTGTCAACAAGATATTTGTTCTTTATAGCATATTTGAACATCATAATCGTATTTTTGGCAGCCCACAGTTTCCAGAAGATAATGGACAGGAAATGGGACCTGAATTTCATAAAGAATCTTACAATAATTATCTTGATCTGCTCTTTTTTGTTCAGCGCAGTCAGTTTTGCAAACAGAATGGCTGGAGCTCCGCCTGACCACTCAATCTTAAGGTCTTTAAATGAGCTGGGAACATATGAGGAAGGCATTGTTCTTTCTTATCCAGAAAAGACCTGGTGGATAAGATATTATAGCAAACAGCCTGTCTTTGGCAATTTCTTAAACAATACAGAAGCATCTGTCGCAATGGAGATCCTGCATTCAAAGAATATTGAAGCCACTATAGATCTTATAGAGCAGCATAATATCCGATACATATGGATAGATCCTGAAATGAAAGAGGGCCAGGTCTGGACAAGCAGGGACCAGGGCCTGTTATGGCTTCTGCCGAACAAGGAAAAGTTCAAGAACAGGTACAATATAGATCATGTTGAAATCTGGGAATACATCGACTGACCAGCCGAAACCTTTATAAACGAAATTCAGATATTCTATTCGGAAAAAGATGATAACATTCATGGACATAGCAATCTGGACAACATACATTGTTTCACTCTATTTCACGATATTCTGGTTTCTGGTATTTCTTGACGGAGGCGCTCCGGATCTGAAGAAAAAGAAGATCAAGGCCTTTCCTCTGGTCACAATCGCGATACCTGTATGGAACGAAGAAAAAACAATCGGCGAGACATTAAAATCATTATTGATGCTGGATTATCCAAAAGAAAAGCTGGAGATCCTTATTGTGAACGACGCCAGCACTGACAAGACCAAAGAAATAGTAGAGTCCATAATCAAGAAGAATCCTGATTATGATATTAAACTGGTCAACAATAAGGAAGGGGGCAGGGGCAAGGCCTATCCTATGAACCAGATGCTTGATATGGCTAAGGGCGAATATTTTGTTAATTTTGATGCAGATTCTAAATTGACAGATAAAAAGACCTTGAAGAAACTGCTGAATAAATTCACAACAGAAGATGTAGGAGCAGTATTGCCCTGCATGAAGGTATGGAGTCCGCAGAGTTTCTGGGAGAAAGTGCAGCACTATGAATTCCTTATGTACATGTTCTATAAGAGACTGTTCGGCAAGCTTGACTGTGTCCACGTCTGCCCGGGCCCTTTCAGTGTATACAATACAGAAATAATAAGAAAGATAGGCGGTTTTGATACAAAGAATATAACAGAGGACATGGAGCTTACTTTCAGGCTCCAGAAATTCGGCTATAAAGTCATACAAGCCTTGAATCCTATTGTCTATACCAAGATGGCTGATACCCTGAAAGGCGTCAGGAGACAAAGGAACAGATGGTTCAAAGGCACGATATTGACCTTGATCAAGCACAGGGACATGTGTTTAAATAGGAAATATGGAGATTTCGGCATGGTAATGTATCCTATGGTAGCTTTGTCCTGCGTTGTCGCGACAGTGATGCTGGTCGCAACAGCTTACCTCTGGCTCAAGCCTAATGTATTGTTTATGCGCGATATGTATTTTGTTGGCTTTGATTTCATGACCTTATTAAAGCATCTCACATTCAATTTCAGTTTCTACGATCTGGAGATAGGTACGATCCTTACTGCAGTGATAATACTGGGCGTCACTTTCCTGTTCATTATAAAGGCTCTGCAGCACATTGCAGGAGAAAAATTATTGTCAAAAGGCACAATACCGTTCGGCTTCTTTTTGTTTTTATATTTCCTAGTCATCGCATTCATCTGGCTGGAAGTCACTGTTCAACTGCTAAGAGGTAAAGTGCAAAAATGGTAGTCAGAAAAGCAAGCAAGACAAAGTATCTCATTGCTGCAGGGATCACTGCTGCGATTTTCTTCTCAGGCTTTTTCCTGGGCCTGGTTGTAGAGAACAAAAGAGTTGACTTGATGGACGCTTTATACAAAGAACACACTATAGCCTTCAGCAGTTCACAGCTGCAGTTTGACTATCTGAATGAGATCATAGGCGAAGAGAGCTGCGATCTTGTCTTTGATTCATATCACCGGGCATTGGAAGATCTTGGGAAGACAACAGAGAGACTGGAAAAATACAGCGAGACAGAGAAAATAAACGAGGATGAATTTGACATGCTGCAGCGCGAATACCTGCTTTCAGAGATCAAATTCTGGCTGCTTGCGAGAAAGATAAAAGAAAGATGCCATGTGGACATGGTTCCTGTCATGTATTTCCATAATAAAAAGGAATTCTGTCCTGACTGCGACGAGCAGTCTTTTATCCTGAGCTATCTGAAAAAGAAATACGGGCAAAGATTGTTGATATTCTCATTCAGCGTGTATGAAACAAATGAGCCAATGATAGACTTGTTGAAGTCTGCGCACGATATCAAGGAGATGCCTACGATCATTGTAGGAGAGAAAAAATTTGACGGTTTCACCGGCAAGGATGTGCTGGAAGAAACGATCTGTGAGAGATATGTGAATAAGGAAGGCTGTCCAGAGCAAGAGCTTGAATTGGAAGATGATGTAGAAGCAGAAGTGCCTGAGGATCTTGAAATCATAAGGGAACCTCTAACTGCAGAATAAGCAAAATTATCTTATAAATCAGCGGTTCTATTTTTTCTTTTTCTTGACCTTTATGAAATGCCCTAATGTGAAATGGTCGGGCTCTGCCTTGACTTTGCTTCTTTCCTTGTTGAAGACAGTTTTTTCTTCTGTTATCTCTTCAATCAGCTTCACATTTAATTTTCTTTCAAGCTTGCGCGCATTCTGGATTGATGGCACAAAATTGCCTTTTTCCATCTTGCTGACAACACTTTCTTTTTCAGCCAGGTATCGAGCAAATTCCTTCTGGTCCATGCCTAGTTTC
>WJKV01000005.1 GCA_014728875.1 Candidatus Woesearchaeota archaeon
AGGCAGGCAACAACATTGCAAGAGAATTGAGATTGAGCATAAACAATCCGTTCATCGCAGGTCCAGGCCAGATGTCAGATGACCAGAGATACTACAGGGAGAAGACAATCAAGTACACAAGAAACAAGAAGCACTTGTTCAGGGTGTCAGGAAGCATAATCATACCATTGTCCTTGGCAAGAAACATAGTAAGCGCGCCAGAAGAAGAAAGAGAGGCCCTGATCGATGCGATGCTGCGCAGAAGGTTCAAGCTGCTGATAGACATAGGAAAATGGGATCCGAATTCCACAAGGAACAACGGCAGGGTACTGGTGCCGTCGCCTCCAAATTATGTTGATAACTGTACTCTGGTAATCAGACCGAGCAGGGAGGATGTACAAAGAGTGATAAGAGTGCTGAACCAGAAGATGCAGGCATTAGGAAGAAAGATCAATTCGGCTTTGACTTCAGAGCTCAGCGATCTGAAGACCATCAAAGGGGACATATTTGATGCAGAAGCCATACAGAAGCTGATGGCGGCAAATCAGAAAGGCGGAGTCTTCAGGGAAAAGGCAGCAGTGGACGCGTTCAAGGATCTGGCAGAGGACAGGGAATTCAGGCAAGCCATATTCGATTTCAAGAGCAAACTTGAGGTTTCAGAAGAAATAGAGCATCTTATGGAGAATGTTTTTGTGAACGAGGCTGCTGCAGAAGAGGAAGTGATCAGAAGGATAAAGGAACTGATAGGTGTTGACAGGGAATTGGAAGACTTTGAGATAAAGAGGATAAAACAGGTAGCAAAGGACTTCATGAAGCTTGTGAAGAAAAGAAACAGGGAGCTGAAGAACGCCATAGACAAGATAAATGAACTGAACTCTGTGTTTGAAAAGATAATCCATCTTATCAATGCGATAGAAGCTGAAGATACTGATGAGATTACTGAAGCATGGATGACTGTGCTTGGCGAGCTGGGGATACATACAGCAGAAGTCAGTTTCAGGAAAGCATATGACAAAATATTAAGGATGAGAACTTTCATCAAGAAAAAGATAGAAAAGGCAGTAGAGATTTCTGAGCAGGAGCTGTATGATGTGGAGAAACTGCAGGATCTGACCCACGAATTCACCTAGAATGAAAACAATAACAGACGCGAAATTAAAGAAGTATTTTGATGTCACAGGCAGGGCCCTGAAGAAAATAAAGATAGGGAAGAAGCGCGACATCAAGTGGAAGAAGTCTGCTGCTGATTTCCTGGACATGGCGACCAGATATTACGAGGATGCGAAATACTTCAAGAAAAAAGGAGATATTGTCACTGCGTTCGCAGCGTTGAACTATGCGCACGGCTGGCTGGACGCAGGCGCGAGACTCGGTCTGTTCAATGTCGGCGGAGATTCTACATTGTTCACTGTCGATAAAGAAATGTTTGAAGAGAAATAAAGTCAATCTTTCTTACTATATATTTCGATTATTTTCTGTATTAGTTTAGAAGTCGAAAGTCCTTCTATGAACTGTGCAATATGGAGTCTTCCACCGTACTTCTCCACGACAGATTTCTCGATGCAGTCTTCGCCATACTCAGGTCCATTTACGTGTATATCTGGTTTTATTGCTTCTATAAATGAAATGCAGTCTGGTTCATCAAAGATAGTTATATAATCAATGTATTCTAATGCTGTGAGCATTTCTGCCCTGTATTGCTGAGGAATAAGCGGGCGTTTTTCCCAATCTTTATGGCCGAACCGTTTTTTCCATGCTCTGACAGATTCATCGCTGTTCAAACCGACAATGAGAATATCGCCTTGATTCTTTGCTTCTTTGAGCATGCTGAGATGTCCTGCATGCAGGATGTCATAACTGCCGTTAATCGTGACTATTTTATTGCCTTCTTTTCTGAATTCTTCTGCAAGAATTGCAGATTCTTCTCGTGTTATAATTTTTTTATTCATTTTATAATCTATCTAGTATTAATTTATATAAATTTGGTATTGTTTCCTGATGTTTACCAATAATCATCAGACCTATTTTTCCGAGCGAAGTAGGATATGTTCTTATTTTTGAAAAATCAACCATTTTCAATCAAAATTTTTTCAATAGCTTCTTTCAATGTCTTTCCGACATAATAAGGAGCTATGTCAAACTCGTCATCTTCCCCCGCCTTTCCTGTCTTGACAAGGATAGATTTACAACCTGCTCTTCTTCCCATCTCAATGTCAGCGGTTTTATCGCCAATCACATAACTTTGAGATAAATCAATGTCGTGTTCTGCAGCAGCACATTCGATCATTCCAATCTTAGGTTTCCTGCAATCACACACGATCTTATACTTTCCGACAGCTTTTTCAGGATGATGCGGACAGAAATACATTCCGTCTATCTTTATGCCCTTCTCTCTCATCAAAGAAAGCATATATTCTGTCAAATTATAATAATCTTCTTCTGTAAAATAACCTCTTCCTATACCTGACTGGCTTGTTATTATGATTATCTTGAAGTCTGTTTTGGATAATTCTGCAAGTGCTTCGATCACGCCTGGAATGAGCTCAAAATCCTTTTTCTTATGCAAATATCCAGTATCTACATTGATAGTTCCATCCCTATCTAAAAATACTGCTTTGTTCATTTTATTTATTCATTTCTCCAGAATACTTTTCAAGATAAGATTTGAATGTGGTTTCATCTATCTTTCCGCTAGGTTCATCCCTGTAGCTGTCTTCATCTTTGTGATGCGAACTGAATTCTATAATCTCAGCATCACTTAATCCTATGAACCTGTGCTTTGTCCCTGGTTCTATAAGAAGACTGTCCCCAAGCTTCATCAGTTTCTCTTCTCCATATGCTTGCAACAGTACACATCCTTGATTAATGTAGAAAACTTCGCTCTTTATTTTATGATAATGAATCGAACATTGATAACCTTTCTTTAGTACTAATCTCTTTCCGCAATAATTTGCATTCTCATAATTCACAATCCAGTCTTCATGACCCCATTTTTTTTCTATTTTCTTTCTTATTGCGTTAACATTAGAAGAAATAAGAGATTCTTTAAGCTCTTCTACTGTCAGCGTAGAAGTGCCTGGTTTCTGGACAACGATTCTTCCTGCAATATTTGCAAGATTGGCGATGTCTTTCATGTTTAATCCTGATGCTAATCCGAGAGCAGATACAGCAACAACAGTATCCCCTGCTCCGCTAACATCAAAAACCTTTATTTTTTTTGTTGGGAAATGAGATAATGTGCCGTCCTTTTCAAATAAAGTGATGCCTTCAGAACTTCTTGTTATTAAAATGTTTGAATTGTATTTATTTATCAATGCGTTTCCAATCTCTTCGAGAGAACCATTGGAATCCGACATTATCTTTGCTTCATTAAAATTAGGAGTCATTAATGTTACGTCTCTATAACAATTTTTATTTTTAGGCTTAGGATCTGCGATTATCGGGATGTTTTTTGAAGCAACAAGATCAATTATCTTTTTTACTAAATTCTTATTTACTAACCCTTTTGCATAATCACTTATTACTATAACATCAATAGTATCTATATTATTTGCAATAAAAGAATAAAGATTTAGTTCCAATTCTTGCGAAATTGGTTTTGCATCTTCATAATCAAGCCTCATTAATTGTTGATGATTGCCGCTTACGATTCTTTGCTTGACTATTGTAGGTCTTGTTTTATCAATAAGAAGACCTTTTGGATTTATACCTTTATTATTAAATAA
>WJKV01000063.1 GCA_014728875.1 Candidatus Woesearchaeota archaeon
ACTCTAACCTCGTGCTTTTTGAACGAACTTAGCTATATAAAGGTTGTTCAATATTAAAGAGTGAATCTTATGTGTTGTTATTATTTAGTGGTTTTTCTTTTATTTTCTCTTCTTGTAACTATGGATTATGTCATATAAAGGACACCAATACAGTGCAAAACTGAATGCGAACAATGGCTCTTCTATTGGTATTCCTAAAGGACTGAAGCCGATATAGTATTCAAAGATATAGCTCTGGCTCAAAGCAGGAAACACATTCCATAATATTAAAATAATAATGAAATAAACAATCGTCACAAAGACTGCGTTGAAGAAAACAGATTTCTGCTGTTCTTTGTTCAAGAACAATAGGATCACTAGAGCGCCCGCCAGCAGACTGATCAGGCACCAATGCATTGTGTTGAATTCAAAGATGAATTTTGCAAGGAAAATGGCAGGGCCGACAAATATCAGCAGAGGGTTGACTTTTGTCTTGAAGATTTTCCTTTTCTTAATTGCCTGATAGAACACAGCAACAAAACCGCCCACAAAAAAGCACCATAATAAGCTGCAAAGATACAGTTTGCCAGGAATAAGGACTATGGAATTAAACTGCGGGTTCCAGAACGAAGGAATGAACAAAGGCTCGCTGAACCCGAGAAGGCCTGCAAAAAAACTGCTGTAAGCCATCTTTCTTCTCAGCTTTGGATTGAGAACAAAAAGAAAGATCCAGATCACAGCGAATATCACGGTCCATATCTCATAAATGTAAGTCATAACCAGGATTATTCTTATTGCATATTTATATTTTTTCTAAAATTCTTTCACAAAACTATATTAAGAATAAAATCAAGAATATTTCTGAGTTTTGAGGAAAGATTAAAATGAACAAACTAGCTTTAGCTCTATTCGTGCTTGGAATAATCATAACAATCGCAAGCGCAGTGAACGGAATAAGAATAAACGAGATTATGTATGATCCAGTAGGCAGTGATTACGACTATGAGTTTGTAGAGCTGTATTCAAATGAGACAGAAGACATAAGCAATTATGTGTTCAAAGGCATAGATTTCCAGTTCCCAGAGAACATGACAACAAATGGCTATCTTGTAGTTGCAAACTCTATTGAAGGCTTTACTGCACGATATGGGAATGTGAGTGTAGAGTTTGAGTACAAAAATTCGCTCTCCAATTCGGGCGAAAGGATTGATTTGTTGAATGCAACAGGCTCGATAATGGACAGCTTCGAATACGAGCCTTTAGCAGACGAAGGCTACAGCCTGGAATTCTATAATAATAGCTTTGTCTCTTCCAGCCAATTGCACGGCACGCCGGGCGGTCCATATGTCATAAAAGAAGATGAAGAATCGAATGCAACAGCGGCAAACAAGACTGGAAATACATCAGACGATGGACATTGCGATGTATCAATCGACATTCATCTTGACAAGCTGATTTTCCAGAACCAGGAAAAAGTGAAATATAAGCCGGTCATAAGCAACAGCAGTTTTTTTGCTCAGGGCGAAGAGCAGGAAACAGAATACAAAATAGAATACTTTATAGAAGACTCGGCAGGCAGTCGGGTCCGGCCCTTGAGAGAGACAACAAACACAAACACAAAAACATTCACACCAGACATAGACGAGATGGACAAGGTGTATTTCATAAATATGCAGATCTTTCCGGAATGCAATGACACAAATATAGAAAATAACAGAGCAATAAGATCCTTTTATGTTATCAACAATATTTCTCTTACACCAAGCATACAGATCAAGAAATTGAATATGGGGACAGACAACAGGATAAAATTCGGAGAAACCTTGAAAACGACTATCCTTGTCCGCAGGGGCAACAGCAGCAAGAAGACAGTTTATCTGCAAGTCGAAGACATATCTGATAGAGTCAAACTGAATATTGACAGCAAGAATGAGAACGAATTCACCATCCCTATACAGCTCGATCCTAACTGTGATGAAGATTTCAGCGACGGTCTCTATGATCTGACAATAGAAGGTTTTGACCTGACAGTGAAAACGGCTGTGAATGTCGAAGGAAAAGTAAAATCCCGTTGCAGTGCATATGCAGATGAAATCAAAGAAGAAAATGACATTGAACAAGCAGAGAGCAAAGAAAAAAAACCAGCAGAGATCATCTCTTTCTACACAAGAGCCCGAAACATGTTTGTCAAAAGAGAAATCAATTTGTTTGCAAGAGTAGAAAACAAGAATTTCACAGACAAATACAATATAATCTTGTTTGAGCAGACAAACAGTTCAAATCACACTCTTTCTGAGCAACAGATTCCCATAAAAGGAGGCCAGAAAATAGCACTGAATTTCAGCGTTCAGATAGGCAGGAATACGACCCATTTCGGCCTTAAAATAGCCAAAAATCAGGCTGTTTTTGACACCAAAAAAATACCCATTTCCCCTGTTTTTCGGGATGGCGAATCAGGCCCTGAGAATACCGAATTTGAGACTTTCAGCGAGTCTGGAGAATCTGGAAAACAGCCCCTGAAAAACCCGAAAGATTTAAAAACTACTGCCCCCTCTCAAACACAGTTAGAAGGACAAAAAACAAAGGAGAGGGCTGTTGTTTTTGATAACGGCGAGGGTCAAAGAAAAAAGATAATCAATTATCTTATTATGGGTCTTTCTGTGGCTCTGAACAGCATATTAATATGGAAAAGATAAGCAAGACAGACATAAAGGAAGCTGTTGACAAAGGCGGGTTGTACTGCAGGGTTATCTGTGAGATCCTGGGCGGTCCGCAGGAGTATGTTGAACGGGCCATAAA
>WJKV01000064.1 GCA_014728875.1 Candidatus Woesearchaeota archaeon
ATAGAATTGTATCTCTTGTTATCTAAGGTTCCTTTTTTTCCCGGCTTCTTTTTCTTTTTGCCTGTCTTTTTTTGTGTCTTATTTTTATTTTTCTTCTTGGCCGGGTTACTTCCGGCTCTATTTTTTGTCTGCTTCTTTTTAGTTTTCTTTTTCTTTCCTGTTCTTCTTGTTGCTGCTTTTCTTTTCTTTTTTGTTTGTTTTTTAGATGCCTTTGCTTTTGTTTTTGCTGTTTTCTTTTTTGATCTCCTTGATTGTTTGCTGCTTTTCTTTCCGGCAGGTTTCTTTGCTTTTTTCTGTTTTTTTGCTTTTATTTTTCTTTTTGTCTCTTTTCTCTTATGTTTTTTTCCTGTTCTCTTTTTTGCTTGCTTCTTTTTCTTTGCTCTTTCTTTCTTCTTCATTGTCTCTTTTCTTTTTTTTGCAGCCTTCTCGCGCTTCAGTCGTTCCTCTTTGTAAGGATCCTTGGGGATCTTAAGCTTCGGAAGCTTGCTTACAGGGAAAAGCACCTTGGACTTGCGCTTTGGCTTTATTGTGTATCTCTTAACGACGATAGTCTTTGGTTTTATTGTCTGTACCTTCTGGTTCTTTTTCTTTACTACAACAATCGGGATCGCAGGCTTCTTCTCCTTGTGCTCTTTGACTTTAGGATATGGTTTAATCTCTATAAGATCCTTTGTCGGCCTCAGCTTGAAATCGCCGGGTTCTTTGTCCTGCTTTTTCTTTCCTTTCGGTTTTCTTTCTATCTTCGGGATGAGCTTCTTGTAGTAATTGGTGAAATATGCATAGAACGCGCCCAACAGGATGAGGACTGCAATTATTATTATTATGATGGTGTTCAGCACAGACCATTTTGTCGCCTGCTTTAAAGTCTTTTCTGCCATGCCGAACTGCTGTTCTGCAAGCAGTTTCTCTTCTGCCCTGAAAGTGCCTGTCTCTTTAACATCAAACACCAGAGTGCCGTTCCTGTAGCTTCTGATCCTGCAGTTGTCCTTGCACAGGTGTCCGTTGAACAAGACTGCAGAATCATTGTACACAAGATTGTATAATGTTATGCGCGCGCTGACGTTGAGTTCAGGCAGCCTTTCAAGATTTATGCTTATCAGGTTATAGCCGATATTCACATAGCTGTCCAGGTCAGCTCCGCTTACATCAACAGCATCCTTGAACAGAATCTTTCCCCTGTCCTTTATGCCCAGTTCAAGGTTCTTTAATGTGAACTGTTCGAACCTGCTAAGATTCGTGCTGAGAGCAGGAGAGAATTTTGTTGCTTTTGGAGACTGTATGCAGTCCTTGTCATAGGTCCCGCAGTCTGGATCGCATAATCCGTCTGTCTTGTCATTGCAGACATCATCCTCTGCATTTGATTCACAGTCATTCGGGCACATGAAGTAATTTTCATTCTTTTCGCATTTGCTGTCGCTGTCGCAGAATTCCGCAATCGCAGGACCTGTTGTTATGCTGCCTGTCTTTACATCAACAGAACAGGTCTGTGCCTGAACAAAATGTCCTGAATACGGAAGACAGCCTGAATTGTCCCTGCAGGTCCGTGTCCTTTCTCCATCCTCGCAGGTAGTCCATCTTGAACAGCTCAGTCCTGAAAGCTTTTCTGCGCAGCCCGCCACTATGTTCTTTTCATGCCCTGTGCTCACAGCATAAGTCGTACTGCTCAACAGAAGGCCTGAAACAGCGTATTTCACAAACAAGGCTCCTGCAAGAGTGACAGCCACTAAGACTATCAAGATTAGAAATATCTTTAGGTTGCTTCTATCTCTCTTTTTCCTTTTTTTCATATCTGCGGTTAAAAAGGGCGCGTTTCTATATAAATTTTTTGTCCTTCGTCGAAAACTTTATAAAGGACTATCCCTATTTTCATTGCAAGACAAGACAGGGAAACATACATGGCGTGGGGAAATATAATAGGATTGTACGCACTGATAGCATTAGTGCCTTTCATAATACTGTATTTTATCAAGCCAAAGCCAAAAGAAATGACTTTTCCTTCTTTGATGTTCCTGTTCAAGCAGAAAGGAAGCATATACAGGAGCAGTTTTCTGCGCAATTTCCTGAAAGACCTGCTTTTTCTGCTGCAGCTGATAGTTCTTGTCCTGCTGGCAGTCAGTGTTGCAGAACCTATGATAAAGGTGGACCAGACAGTTGTCACAAGAAACACAGTCCTTGTGCTTGACTTGAGCGCAAGCATGAATACAAACGGTGTCTTTGACGATTTGATAAAGAATGCGAAAGGCGCATTGAGCAGTGTGAATTCCATCATATTTGCAGAAAACACCCCTTTGATCGCGCTGGAAGAAGGAACAAAAGGAGAAGCCTTGGATATCCTGGATTCTTTGAAGCCCAAGGCCACGACGACCAATCTTGGAGATGCGATAGCGCTTGCAGGAGAGATGATAACAGAAGGAAGAGTTGTGATAATAAGCGATTTCATTGTGACAGAAGGGCCGGATCCTATTGTGGCGAAAAACCTGCTTGAAAGCAAAGGCCTTATCGTTGATCTCATCAATGTGGGAAAGAATGCAGACAATCTTGCAATAACTGACGTAAGGGTCACAAAACCAAAGACAACAGTATATTTCAAGAATTATTATGATGAGACAAAGGATGTGCACATCAAGATAGGAACATTGGAAAAGACTTTGAGGATAAAGCCGAATTCCATCGAGACGATCGCGATCGCGACACCATCAGGCCTGACAAAGATAGAGATCACAGACAAGGATCAGATGATGGTGGATAATGTTGCATACATAAGCACGCCTGAGAATGTAAAGATACGGACGCTTCTGGTCACTAACAGTGATTCAAAATTCCTTGAGAGCGCGCTGACCGCGTCGCCGCAGATTGAGCTTACTGTCGCGAATCCGCCGATAGTGCCCGAGCCTGACCATGATGTTGTGATATTCTCTGATTTTGACCATTCTGTCCTTCTTCCCGGGACATTCCGCACTGTTGAGAATTATGTAAGAAAAGGCCATGCGGTGATTTTTGCGCCGCAGGAAAACATGCCCCAGACAGACCTTATTCCTGTCAAGATAAAAGGCCTTAAAGAAGAGGATGCAATCATAACAACTAAGATAGAGAACAGGCTGACAAAAGACATAGGGTTCGGAAGCGTGAACAAGTATTTTGAAACAGAACCTGAGACAAACAGCGTCGTCATTGCAGCAGCAGGCGAGAGTCCTATAATTGCAATGAAAGACCTTGGGG
>WJKV01000133.1 GCA_014728875.1 Candidatus Woesearchaeota archaeon
AACTGAGCCCTGTGCATATCCTCCTCCGAAAGGCGCCGAGCTCTTTGCGCAATGCTTGAACCAAAGTCTTGCATCTGGATTTATTTCTGGAGGAGCCTCTTCTTCAATAGGCTCTTCAACAGGCGGTTCTTCTGGATCCTCTATAATTGGAGGTTCAATAGGATCTTCTGCAAAAGGATCGTCGTAAACAATCTTAATATCGTCTATTCTAATTTGACCTGCGCTTTCTGCACTGATTGCAAGAGAAATTGTACATAAACCATTTTCGTCTGGTTCACAAGCATCCAATAAATCATTTAATTCTGCACTAAAGTCTTCCAATTCATCGCTTGAATTGAAATTACCGTCGTATGACCAAATCTTCTTATCATCTATCGAAATTGTAGGATTAAGAATTCCCTCCTCAGGTTCTTCATAACCACAAATCGCAGAATTCTCTTCTGTATCGTAACTGCACTCTCCTGCATTGCACTGGCCATTGTAACTTCGAGTTGTGCCATCACAACTATCTGCACACGTCACACCATCACAAGGATCATAACCGCATTGTGCTGAATTAGGGATTATATCATAATTGCAATTTCCTTCAAAACATCTCGGGCGAGTATACAATACAGTACCCAAACACTTCTCTGTACACGTTACCTCCGAACACGGATCTTCTTCATAACCGCAAATTTCTGCGAAATGTTCTGTGACACCATAAAGACATTCGCCGTCAACACATTGACCAGCGCTTACTCGTGATGTACCCTCACAATAAGGATCACAAGTCACATCAGTACAAGGATCTGGATTACATTGGTTTGTCTGGCTATTGCAGCCAGCTGAACAAGTTTCAACAAGCTGATCATCTGTCCAAACTATGCCATGAAGTTCTCTACAACCATCGCTTGCGCAACTAAACTGATGAAAAGTTCTATGTTTTCTTAGTTCATCACCACTACAATAGTTAACATATTCACCATGATAATTTCGTAATACGCAATTTTCCTGAGTGTACGAACACTGGCCATTGCTCTGCTGGCATTGACCACTATAATATCTTGTATCGCCGCTACAATAATCTTCACAAGTTACACTAGCGCAAGGATCATTTACACACCTCCAATTTCTCCAAGTTCCTGATGTGTCGCACGTTTGACCGCTAGAACAATCACTATTCTCCAAACACCTAACCAAATACATGTCATTCCATCTTCCGGCATAACCTGCAGCACCGTAAACATATGCCCACAAACCATTACTACAATCATCTCTATCATAGACAACGTAACCGTAATTATGTACTTCAGCAGGCGCAGTTGCCAAAGTAACAGTTCCCTCACTAATTCTGCGAGCATGATGGTCATTATATCCACACCCGTCTCCATCACAGTCTACATAATTAAATGCATCTCCCCAATCATTAAAATCTTGTACTAAAAATAACTCGTCTGCAGACTGCATTTCTACTCCGGTCGTTATTGTATTTCCAACATAGCATGTACTTGCTTGACCGTCGACAGTACAAGCTCTGCTGGATTGATCTATGTATCTGCCATGCAGTTTATATTCTGCTTTACAGCTTTCTCCATCCTCTCTGTATCTATACTCATCTTCATAACACCAGTCAAAGCCAGAATAAGGAGTACATGCTACGGACATCAATTTCACCACAGTCCCTTTGTCTAGAGATTCTGGTCCGCCTACAACTTTTTGGCCTGAGAACTGCGGCACTGCCGTAGCAGTACCAGTACTGATTATCAATATCATGAAAATTGCAATGATTCCGATAACTAATTTATTATTCATCATACTACACCAGCCACATTCATTTTTGTCATCTTGACTTTCCCTTCTTTAGGCAATGAAATATTGATTATCTCAACTTCATCTTCTGGGACATCAACCATATCATCTTCTTCTTCCTCGCCCAATATTTCAATTTTTGTTAATGTTTTAGTTCCAGGAGTTATGAAACACTCGTCAGGAATTTCTTCATCTTCAAAACATGTTTTAATATCCTCGTCGAACCAAGTCGCAGAGAATGTCGCATTGAAAGCATCTTCTGTTTTTGGTAAGATTATTGTGTGATACGTTCCTAAATTTAACACATCATCGTCCATACAGAAACTATGAAGTGCTTTGTTATCGTATTGATTGCTAAATAGACCATAAGGTTCTGAATGACAAGCAGTAACGAACTTTTGTTCTTTATGCTCGTCAAGCAACGGAGATACATGAATAACATTCGCATCATAAAGATTTACTTTTGTATGCACGCCCAGATAGATATTTCCATAATAACTATCTCTCCGATAATCTATTTCATTCCAAGGGACCACTACTTGATAATTATCACAGTTTTCGTCAGGGTATATTGTTTTTGTCCAAGAGCTAGGGTCTAAATAATTATACATGTCCCCTGGCATGTGTGTCTTTCCATTGAATAAATCAATAGGAATTCTTTGTACACATAATTTATTCATAGGCATTTCAAGATAAAGTTTCCACAATTCAGGATGCAATGTATCCCAATGATCCTGTCTATATCCTTTACAGAAGGATTCTGAATATGATTTGTAAAATGCTTCTAATCTCGGACCTAAAAATTCATCGCTACATTCATCTTCAAATTGTCCTTGTTTCCATTCTTGCTCGCAGTGTTTATATTCGTCATACAATGAATCTGCATAATCCCTCATCCTACTCACATATTGTTGATGTGTCTGGCCACAGAATGTTTGAATCCTTTGGTTTGCTAATTCTTCACTCTCTTTTGCTTCTTTGTATGCGTATACTTTTGTTGCAATTTCTATAAGTGCCATTATTCCAACAACTTTAGCTGAGAATCCTGCATTCGGCCCTAAGAAACTATTGGACGGTATAAGATAAGGTTCTGCACTATACCAAGGTTTTGCATATATTGTTCCACCTCCAACTGCGGGCATTTTAACTAAATCTATAGCCTTAGGACTCGTAATTAATGAATCTAGTTTCGCAACATCTAGATCAGTTATTGGATGAGGGTAACTTGCAATTTCATTTTTGTTAAATAGATTTAAAGTTACTCTTTCACCAATTTTAAGACCACCACCACCTGGAAGTTGCCTCTGTAAACTGCCATACCCTAATGAAAGAGGTTCACCTTTGATATCACTGCCAACTCCGTAAGCGATTTCGCCCATAACAGGAAGTTCTACCGCCTTTGTATTTGCAATCAGATCATAAAATGAATCTGCAGGACTAATGAAAGAACCGCCTTGTTTAATACGCACATCAAATCTCTGAAATGTATTCTTGATAGTTGTTTTGTCTTTTGTTTTAAGGCTATTCAAAATTTCATTCTTTATTTGTCCTTTTGTATATCTTGTATTTCCAATAGTAATAGCTTCATCATTGTAAGCAATGTCTTTCATGCCAGATAATATTGGTTGTGAATTTTTATATTGATTAATCTTCGTAGAATCCATTGCAAAATCCAACTCAATATTAGCATATTCAAATTGTTTAGAGCCAGGATTATATTTTAGTATTCCTTGCGAAATCTTAGGGCTTTTTGCTAATTTTAATTTAACTGCATTATCAATGCTTGCAAGTCTCTTATAGACATTTCCATTAAAAACTATCTCTCCATTTTGTGTAAATTGGACCATTGCTGAATCAGATAATTTAACTTCCAATCTTCTACTAATAGTACCATCTACTAATCTTCCAACTGAAGTTTTTCCATTTGTAATTAGCAATCCATCATCTATTTCATTTTCTATACCGTTACTATCTACTTTAACTACACCATAGATAAAATAAGTATTTTCCCCAATATTTCCTTCAATAATCTCGCTTTCGATATATTCAAGCTCTAAGTTTCTACCGAAATTTTCAACAAAATCGGCGAGAGGTGTTGATATTGTGAAATCCATAGGAGTGTCTAAACCTGCAGTAAGTCTTCCTCCTGGAATTGCTGCTAACTTTAGATTACCGAACCAAGTCTCAATACTCAAATCCTCATCAGTTAGAAATGACAAGTCAGGTACACAAGTCTGTTCTACACAATTGAAATAGTCACCACAATCGGAATTGGAATCGCAAGAATCCGGTAGTGCTTTAAATGCACATCTTCCTGCAATAGAACAAATACTTCCCCCATTACAATCGTCATCCTCCATACACTCTTTATCTATCGGTTCATTATAGCAAAATGCTCCGCCTTCTAAAAGAGATAAACACCGATCATAAGTGGAATCGTCATCATCATCACAATCTGAATTTTCCTGACAAACAGGAAGTATTTCAATAGTTATTACGTCTTCTGCATAGAACGGGTCTGAACTATCGACCATTCCGTTGAAAGCTCCTTGTGAATCTACCCGGTGTATGGCGAATGCTCCGTCATAAGTTCCAGGTTCCATGTCTGAATTATAAAATTGTCTGCTTACAGTGTTCACGCCAGGATCAAGTTCTACTGATATGTCATTAGCCTCGTCATTGTAAGTATCGAAATTTTCATCCCTGAAAGTTGCGCCAAGGCCTACCTCAACTGTGCTGGTTTTAGGATTATTTATCTTGTACCAGACATTGATCGTCTCGCCTTTCGTTATTGTTGATTTTGCAACCCCATAATCCTGCAGTTCTGGATCATCACCAGATATTGTGAGTTCATCATATTTCCATTTGTACTCTCCAAGCTCGCCATTGAATACTGCCTTATGGATCCCTACCTGTATGTCGTATTTTCCAGGAGCAGCCTCTGAAGGGATGGTGAAATATCTTGTCTTCTGGTTGTTGCCAGCAGCCAAAGTTGTTCTGTCAATGTCATGGGCATCGTCATTGTAGTGTGCATTGTCCTCGTCATAGATTGTAGCGCCCAGACTCACATCATAAGCATAAGTATTAGGATTCGTTATGTAATATGTTATTGTGATGTCCTCTCCAGGCCCAGCCTGTTTAGGACTGAAATCAAAAGATTCCACAAACGGCTCTGTGAAAGGCCTTTTAACAGTCAAGGCATCGTTGACATATCCCAAGTAATCCAATTCTCCCTGGAAATTCTCTTTATGGATTCCAAGCAGCATATTGTATTTGCCAGGAGCCGCATCAGACGGGAACTTGAACTTCCTGTATGCCCAGGCTGTCTGATCCGGGCCTATGGTGAAGCTGCCGACATCGTTTGCCTGGTCCTCGACGATATTGTTATCAGGATCCTTGAATGTGGCGCCCAGAGCCACTTTAATCGAAGCTTTGTTTTTGTTCTCTATCTTGTACGCGATATTTATTTCCTCTCCAGGACTTATCTCTGTTTTGGACAAAGTATAATCCTTTATTTTCGGAATGAGCGGACTTACAGTTATGTGATCTGTTTTCCACAGATAATTTCCATATAAACCGTTGAATACAGCCTTATGGATTCCAAGCTGTACGTCATATTTGCCCTGCATCACGCCGAACGGGATCTGGAAATCCCTTGTTACAGAATTAGAGCCTGGCCCAAGAGTTTTTCTGTCGACATCATTGCTGCTGTCACTGTAATCCTGGCTAAGCGGATCATAGATTGTTGCGCCGAGGCTGACATCCACATTATAATTGTTAGGATTGTTTATATTATATGTTATAGTGAACTTGTCAAGATAATAAAGACTTGTCGGACTGATTGTTGCAGACTGCAGTGTGGGTTCTGTGAAAGGGATCTCAACTGTCAGGACATCGCGCTTCCATTTATATTCATCATACAATCCATTGAAGACCGCCTTGTGGATGCCTATCTGCACAGCATATTTTCCTGCAGATGCACTGGAAGGCACTTTGAAATCTCTTGATTTTGTGTTGGAGCCTGGACTCAAGGTTGTCCTGTCAATATCATTGCCACCATCATCATAGTTATTGTTGTTTTCATCGTATATGGTGGCGCCAAGGCTTACATCTACATTCTGGCTGTTAGGGTTGTTGATATTATAGGTTATTGTGAATTCTTGCCCCGGATTTCTTTTTGAAGGGCTGATGCTGAAGGATGTTATGTATGGGTCCTGGAAGGGTTTCTCGACAGTCAATTCATCATACTTCCATTTATATTCATCATACAATCCATTGAAAACAGCCTTATGGATGCCTGCCTGGATGTCATATTTTCCTACAGATGCGCCAGAAGGAACCTTGAAATCCCTGTTCTTGTAATTTGTGCCCGGGCTTAATGTTGTGCTGTCTACATCATTACTTGTATCGTCGTAATGGTTGTTATTAGGATCATAGATGGTAGCCCCCAAGCTTACAGGAACATTATAGCTGTTAGGATTCTTGATTGTATAGTAAATTGTGAAAGTCTTTCCAGGATTCCTTTTGGTCGGACTTATGCTCCAGGATGAAATATAAGGCTCGCTGAATGACTTTTCTACTGTCAGCGCGTAATTGAAATAACCATAATAATCTGCAAAATCATAATCGTTCCTGCCATGTACGCCCAAGAAAATGCTGTAAGTGCCTGTTGTTGCTGTGCTCGGCATGACGAAAGTTCTGCTGTATTCACGGCTCCCCGGACTTAATAGAACATTCTTGTCATGGCTTTCATCTTCAACAACTCTGCCAAAAGGATCCTTGAATGTTGCGCCAAGCCACGCAGGCACATCATCCTGGTTTGGATTATTGATGGTATAATAAATAGTGAAGCTCTCTCCCTGCTTGACTTTTGTCTTTGACAGGCGATAATTTGTTATTTCTGGCTCTGAAAATGAGGATATAACTTTGAATGCATTGCTGTCCCAGCCTTCTGAATCTGAGAAAGAATATAGTGTTTCATCATCCTCTATTTCTACCTTCAATTTATACCAGCCAGTCTCTGCATTGGAAGGGATATCTATGTATTCATACACTGTTTCTTCTCCGTTTTTGTCGATTATAGTGTCGTCGTCATCAGAATATACCTTGCCAGAAGGAGATTTTACCTCATAATCTATGTGCGTATCAAGATTTACACTGCTTGGATTATATATATCGACATAGACCTTAACCCTGTCACCGGCTTTCACTTCTGAATAACCGCTTACCACACCAATGTCATCAATATATGGAGGATCAAAATCTTCCTCAACTTCGAATGCATTATTGTCTCTTTCAAAATCCAGCATTCCGTCGAAAGCGCCATAACGCCCGTCTACATTATGAATGCCTGTCGCAAGATCGTACCATCCTGTCGAGGCATAAGAAGGAATGTCAAAATATCTGTATCTTGTCGTATAAGAATAACCACTGAAGTATTTGTTAGTGTCATCGTTTTCATCATTATAATGTCCGCCGCCTGGAGGATAGATTGTAGCGCCCAAGCCAAGATATCGTCCAGGCCCCGGATTATAGACTCTGTAATAAATCTTTATCTCGTCGCCGGGTTCGTAAGAACTGCTGTCTGTCCAGTAATCTTTAATATAAGGATCCTGCGCAGCAGCGACAGCAAATGCCATCAGACTGCCTATTAAAACCAATAGAACTAAAAACACCAACCCCTTAACATTGTTTTTATTCATTTAAATCTAACTCTAACAGGTTCTGTACATCACCTTATTTTTGATACCCCTCAAACCCTTTAGGTTTTCTCTGACATGGTTGTATTGCTGTGGTTTTAATATACTTTGTGTAACCAAATCCGGAAATCTTTCGGGTTCCCGTAAAAAAAGAAAACAGGAACGTATACGATGTCGTCAGCTGTAGCACCAACTATCGTCTACCTAATAGGATAGATGCTACTTCTATATATCCTTTTCTAAAAATAAAAAAGTTTAAATAGGATTGCCGCGAATTTTCCAGCTGTCAAAAACAAGGAAAAGGGTTCTTTAATTCAAATTCGCAGGATATACAAAGTTTTGTCATCTACAATGGATTCTTTCATAAAGATAATTATAACCTTCGACTTCTATTGCAATATTGTCCCAGCTGTCGCCTATTTTCAGCCTTTTCATCGTATAACCTTCTGTTGTTGTGAACGGCAGAATGCGTTCTTCAAAGCCGAAAGCAATGCTCTTCATTCTATAGCATTCTGTAATGTCATCCCCATTAGAATCAAACTCCAATTCTGAACCTTCTGCATAACCTCCTCCAACAGGTCTTTCGCTAATAATCTTTACATTCAATTTAGGATTCCATTCTTCCAGATTAGGATCTATCTCTGGAACAGGCGGCGGCCCTTCTGGTTCTTCTGTCTCGTTTATAACAGGTTCTTCTTCCTCTTCCTCAACTTCTTCTACTATTGCATTGACTACACAATCTATTAATCTATTCTGGCCATCAACACAGACTTCGTCAGAGTATCCTTCAATAGCACCATCGCAATCACCACCAGGCTTGTAGAGGTAATCATAATTCTCTACATTAATTACTAAATTATTCCAGTAATCTCCTATTCGTATTTTCTTGATAGGATAACCTTCTGGCGTCCTATAAGTATAGCTCTGGTCAGGGAAGCCCGACGCAACACTGTGCATTATAAACGATTCCAATACATTGTCATTATCCAAATCAAACGCAATCGTAGAACCCATCGCATATCCGTCGCCAACAGGACCTTGACTCTTTTCGCAGTGCTTGAACCATGCCTTTGCATTCGGATTGATTATCGGAACCCAAACTTCTACTTCTGGCTCTGGTTCTGGTTGAGTATCATTGGCGATGTTTACAGGAGGAGGCACCATAGTGTTGTTGTTCGTCATATTAGTATTATTATTGGTGCTATTAGTTGGAGGTATTGTGGTGTTAGTGCTGTTCGTATTGTTCATCGGCGGCATTGTGGTATTAGTGCTATTTGTAGTATTCGTATTATTGACAGGCGGTGGCGGTGAGAGACAAGTGCCATTTCCACAGCCATGTGAACATGTAGTTTTTAAGTTAGAAGATGTTGCATTGCCACATTGTGCAATTCTTGATGATCTATTAGTGCAAGTATAAGTAATATACTTTTGATAAACATTATTATTACTGCAATAAGGAGTTCCTGTCCAACCATCTGTTCCGCAATCGTTGTTAACATCGCAAGTTGCGTTTTGAATGTATTTTGGTTGACTCTTTATCGTTGCAGACATTCCATTATAGATGTCGATTCTAGTCATTTCACATTCAATCTTATCTCCGCTTCTCGCAGCATACTTAGGAAGATCCGTCATTCTTGTTGCACCTTGCGCTAATTGTGTGAGGTTAGCATCATAATATGTTGAACCGTCTTGTGCAATATATAAGATTAGATTGTCCTGAGTGATGTTAGGGAAGTAAACATTTAATTTATGTCCCCCATTGTATTTAATCGTGATGTATTCGCCAGCAGTGATTCCTTTAGGACACAAACTGCTGCTATGCGTCACCCAGACGTACATCTGTTCCACAGTTGATGGATAAGAGAATGCGGAAGCATCTGCAATTCCGTTCATTGAGACTGAAACCCTCCCTTTAGACCAGCCAGGACCGGATTGTGTGCCCTTAAGAAGGAACGTTATTCTGTGATGCGGAGAATTGTGGTCTGTATTAGGTATTCTATAAGTGATTCCGTCTCCTCTTACTTCCTCGAGTCTACCAAATACTAAAGGTGTCCTTGAGCAATCAAGTGCACCGCAATAATTACCATTAAATTGATTGTAATACTGAATACCATAAAAAGTATCATTAATTGTGCTGTAATATGGTTGATCATTTATGTACCACTTATGCCTTATATCGTAATGATCATTTTCCGGATCGCCAGGAATGGTACTTTGACCCTGCACTCCGCCGATCGCACAAAGAATAATATCTTCACCATACATATTATTATTCGGCCGCCAACCTTGGAAATATGGCCATAGATGAGAGGTAAACAACGAGCTAGGCGGATTGTTCATGGCAACCAACCATCTGAAAGTTTTATTACCGCAACTACCGCTCACATAAACAGTAACATTAGTAAGGTGTGCACCATTCTGCGCAAAGGTTCTTGAGAATTGATTTGTAGTTGAACTCTGCTGCGCACCATTCACATACCATCTATAAGTTAAACTGTTCGAATTAGTATCAGTAGCATTTATTGAGAAAACAACATTTTCAGTCTTATTCTGTATGAAATAAAACGCATCATAATTCTTTTGTAATGCATGCAATGACATACTATTGTAACCTGGATCATCTACATAATTATCAGGCGAATATGAAGTTATATTGAATGGGGTATTATTGCAGTTTCCATTGACTGTTATCTTGACTTCCTGCCAATCTGTTAGATTTTTGCTGTCAGTAGCAAATACTATAACGTAATGAACTCCTGTTTCATTGGCTAGAGGGGTCCAAGTTCCATTCGCATCCAAAGGTGTTGAGAAACTGTAATTTATATGATCATTATTAGGGTCTGTTGCACTCGGATTTATTTGTACTGTGTTTCCTACAGATACAGTTACATTTGCAATTGTATTCAACACAGGCTCTGCATTAGTACCTCCAATGATAGTCATCTTTTCTGTTGTTGTGCTAGCAATACCCATTCCGCCTGATTTTGTCGTACTCGAACTAGAACTTGTTGTATGCAAGTGTTTTACTGCGATCTCCAATGACCCGTCATCATTTCCATCCAAATCTCCCAGGGCCGGAATACTATTAATTTGTCCGCCCAAAGCGTAGTGCCATTTCTTCTGGCCGCTGTTTCCATCTATAATGTATAAATTACCATCTTTTGCACCAGTTATTACGTCGTAAGTGCCGTCGTTATCTACGTCTGCGACGACTGGAGATAAATCATAAGTCTGCAGATTTCCGTTCAGATCAAATGTCCATTTTGTACTGCCGCTTATTTCATATGCTATGACTTTTCCATTTGTGCTGCTTGAGGATGCACTATTTCTACCTTCAACAACAATCTCGAAATTTCCATCATTGTCTATGTCGGCGATCGCAGGGGTCACTCTTGAATAAACTGGCAAAGTGATAGTTCTTTCTAGATTGAAAGTTTGTGCATCTCTAATATATAATCTGTTATAACAAGTTTTTGAACTAGAACAATATTTGTTTGACGTTGTATAAATAATCTCATATCGGTTATCTTTATCCACATCATGGATGATGGCCGCCCCCTCCATCTTACCATCAGAAGTGCTTCTCGTAATTGTCAAGCCGCTGCCTGTGAAATCAACGCGTTTCACTCCATAAGTAGTAGGGACCATTATCTCAGGATAAACATCGCTGTCGATATTTGCAATAGAAATGGGCCCCATTGCACCGCCGTTTCCGACCTTGATACTATATCTTGGACTGGTTGGAGAATTTATGTCCATAATATACAAATAAGCTTCCCAATCATATAAAGAAGGCAAGGATTCAGCGAATACAATGTCTTGCTTACCATCTAAATTAATGTCAGCAATTGCAGTATGTCTTATCTCGCCCTGCCAGTTAGATTGTGAAGACTGACTGTATCTTTGAGGAGGATTATATGGTTGATTCCACTCGTGATTACCAGTACGTCCATCAAGAACATATAAGTTTCCTGCAGTAGTTCCGAAAACAATTTCTTTATTTGCATCGCTGTCGAGGTCGCCTAAAGATGCAGCCGCTGCAATAGGCTGTCCGATATTCTTTTTCCACTTCTGCGTCAAGCTGCTAAAGCTTTTTTCCATGACATATACCTTCCCGTCCCTTCCATTGCTGTATTTTGAAGTTGTAATTACAAGCTCTTGTTTGTCATCGTTGTCTATGTCTGCGATTGTAGGATGGTCATAATGACCTTGTAGAGTGCTGTCTGCATTCCAAGAGACAACAGATGCCTGACTGTTCTTCAGATCGCCTCTAAGAGTCGTGAAACCCGTCCTTCTTAGATCGTGATTGTAGAACGGCCAGGACGGGTCATAGAATGCTATTACTCTGTTTAATGGAGCTCTAAGTAAATCAAGGTCCATTACTTCATACTTATAATAACCTCCATTACCTGAATCGTCAGCAGCATTGTCATGAGCATAATAACGAATTCCTGAATCGCGAGGTCCTTGTGATTGTCCATTCGAATATCCTATTAAAGACATGGAATGTCGAGATATGAATCCAATATAGCTAGCAGATCTAGAAATATAAAGTGCACCATATTTTTCAAGTGCGCTTTTAATGGGCGAACCTTTTATCGGATGGTTTTCTACTCTATCTATAAGTTCATATTTGTAATCTTTTAATCCAAATTCATTATATGCAGGTTTATGCAAGAAATCAGAATAATATTGATCGCTTTGGGGAATATTAAAATTTGTATCAGATTTTCCATACCAATCATGCCAGTCTTGAGTTGTTACAATCTTTGCAAAACCTAGCATACTGCCAGGTACAGCTTCATTAGTCCCATAATCTGGACATTGATTCGCAGATGCAGTGAAATAACCTCTTTTAAAATATTCTAATTCTAATAATCTAGGATTTGCCCCTCTTTCAAGATTACCATTAGTATAACTTCTAAAACTTTTCATTATTCCGCCGCTCTGCAAATTGTGCCAATCTATCGTAGAACTGAAACCATAACTAACGCATCTGCAAGTTTCATTTGAGTTAGAATTTTGCCAATTACCATTTGTAGGATTATAATTATTATTGATGTAATTAACCCAATTGTTATTTGTTAGTTGTGCTTTAAACGGCATATCTGTCCATCTATTTACACAGAAAGCATTATTCTGACTACATGGCGGCGTAACTGCGCTGTTCGCACCGAATGTAATAATACTCCCTAATAGAATGAACAGAACCAACAATATTAATAACACAACCCCTTTGTGGAATATTTTAATCATTTGAATCTAAATTCAGCAAACACAATATATATCAATAAGACCTCTGGTTATAGTATAGTTTTTCTACCTTATATGTCTTTTGCAGGTTTATCCAGGATTTTCGCGGATTCTATAAACAATTACAGATGTAATATGCGCCCGCTCCGGCTGCAGATGCTGCGATTCCGGCAACTACAAGGCGTAAAAGCCGGGAATTCCCTTGCTTTGGGCCTTGGTAAGGAAACAATAACTGCTTGGCTTCAAAGTAATTATAACGGTCTGCTTCCTGGTATAGTGTAATTGCTCTTTTCAAAGAGAATTGTCCTTTAGTATTCGGAGTGTTTCCTAGTGAAGGAAATACGGTTTTTGTGCCATCTTGATGTATCACCATAGGCGAGATTCTTTTGTTAGAGATAGACTGCTCCGCCATCATCTCTCTTTTTAACCTTTCTATGTACGGCTTATTCTTTAGGTATTGTTTTATCTTTCTCGACATGCGTTTATGTGCAAACTTGCACAATATAGAATAGGTTGATGCGGTTTTATCCAGCTCTCGCCTTAGATCATCAACTTCTCCTGTGAATTGGGTAAAATTCCTAAGCATATTATACATATCATTAAATCTCTTTTTGGTTTGTTTTATATGTGCTCTGGCTGCGCCGCGATAGTCCTTGATAAATTTTATAGAGTCTTCAAAGATATTGTCGATGGCTGCTCTTAATTTTCTCGGGGTATTTTTTCTAATAGATCTATATTCATCTACTTCTGATTCGAGATCCCCGATAAAGTACCTCATCTTTAGCACATCGTCAAGAGAATCAAACTTTTCCCTGTACTCCTGCTCTTTTTCCTGAAGCAGGCGCACATTAGTAGTATTCGTATACAGCATCATAACCACAGATAATATATGCACAATATTCTTAAAATACCTTTCTAGAGAAAAATTAGAAGAATTCCAAATCTAGTCCAGGCTTTTCCAGATTTGTTTATTGTAGCGCAAAAAGAACATAAATAGACCCAGTGCAAGAACAATGCCAGCCATCAACAAATAAAGGAAAGGGATGCCTTTTACATCTATCACCTGGCCGAATATAGGCAGCAGTATGATCAAGATAACACTGTAAAATAGGCTTGATATTGAGAATACAGTGGCTCTTTGTCTTGATTTGATGTGATGATGCATGTAATTCTCAACAACCAATTCCTGGAATATCCAGATAGGAAAGATCAGGACAAAAACAAACACAATGTATTTGTGGACAAAATAACCCAATAATCCGAAACATACGGCCTGTGCCAGGATTATCAACAATAAAGACCATTTCTCTGTCAGGACCTTTTCGACTTTAGACACCAGCAGAGAAGAAAAGGTCTGCACAACTGCGACAACAGCAAGAATGATTCCCATCTGCCTCACTGAATAACCCAAGTTATTGGTAATGTACGGTTGATGGGTCAGATGATGGAAAGCAGCTATTGCAAATATAGAGACTATTGAGAATAAAATTAGCCACAACAATCTGCTATGGCGCATTATGGAAATCAGGCTCTCTTTCATCTGGATGTAATGGTTCTTTATTGAAAACCTTTTTTTCCTGAAAGGAGGCTCAAAGAATGACATGCCTGTCAAGACAGAAAAAACAGTGAATACTGCTCCTGCATAATATGGATACCTGACATTCAAACTGTAAAGGTGCGGTCCGAAATATGAAGTGAAAACCCCTACTGCAGAAAAGATAGCAGCTTCCCTGCTCCTGAATTTAAGATAGTCTTTTTTTCTTTTAAGTTTCTTGAAAGTATCATAGATTATTGCCTGCCTTGAGCCAGAGATGAAAGCTCCTCCTGAACCATAGACTACTGCTGCAAGCAGGAAAACAGGAAGGCTTGAGCCCACTGCGAAAATCATTATGCCTGCCAGCATCAATGAATCTCCCAGAACAATAGACCATTTTCTTCCTGCCAGATCTGCAAATGCACCAGAGGGCACTTCAAGGACAAGTATTGCTATCAGCACAACAACCTGTATCAATGCTATGTCTGAAAAGCTCAGTTCAAAATGCCGATAATACAACAAGAAGATGCTGTTGATGAAAAAGAAAGAGCCGACCAAGACCCAGATATAGAATTTCTTTATATTGGCCTGTAATTTCTTTTCCTGTTCCAGTACCTCTTTTTTTTCCATTGCCTTAAACTACATTGCTTCTGGGGCTTCTATTCCGAGCAGCTGCAGTCCCTGTTTCAAAACTTCTTTTATCTTGTTGATCAATAATAGACGCGCGTTCTTCAAATTTTCTTCTTCTGCCTGCAGGACATGGCATTTATGATAGAATTCATTGAACCCCTGCCCTAAATCTAACAGATAACGGCAGACCATGCTTGGTTTGTATGATTTTGCAGACTCTGCAACAATCTCATTGAACTTTGACAAGTGTGCCAGCAGATCTATCTCTGTCTTGTCCTGGAGTGCGCTGAAATCAATGTCTGTACTAATCTTATGGACATCTATGTTTCCTTTCTTCAGGATACTGCAGATACGCGCGTAGGTGTACTGCACATAAGGCCCGGTCTCTCCTTCGAACGAAAGTGATTCTTTGGGATTGAATGTCATGTCTTTCTTTGGATCTGTCCTTAACAGGAAGAACTTGATCGCACCTAATGCAATCTGCTGGGCCCTGTTGTTTATCTCTTCTTCATCCAGGTCCTTGTGCCTTTTCACTACTTCTGCTTTTGACAGCAGGTACATGTCATTCAGGATGTCGTCTGCATCTGCTGTTGTCCCTTCCCTTGATTTCATCCTGCCTTCTGGAAGGAAAACCA
>WJKV01000065.1 GCA_014728875.1 Candidatus Woesearchaeota archaeon
AGACCCAGATCTGCATGAGATGCAGCAATGACAATATCATCTGGGTCCCTAATACAAGCAAAGAGCAAAGAACAGTCCCTGTGCATCCTGCTGACGGCGGGCCAAAGAGAGGCCAGAAAACAATAGATGATTATTTTTACTGCGGGCTTCGCCCGAGGCTGGGCATTGCAGGCTCTCTCGGAACAAAGTCTTTCAGGATTAAAATAGGCCTGGACAATATGTTTAACATGTCTGTCACTGAAACAAAACTCCAGGATCTGCCGTCTCCCTACGAGTCTTATGCCTTTGTTAGATTTAAGCCTGATATTGTAACTTTCAAGCCTTTCATCGGTGCAGAAGGGGAGATAGACACTGTACATCTTGGAGTGGAATTAGGCATGCCCTATTCATCATTCGAGCTTAGAAAAGGGCATTATAGATGGTGCCGGTATCAAACAACAGATAAATACAATCTGGGATCCAATCTTGGTATTTATTTGGGAGCAAAGCTGGCTTTTGAAACAGGCCGCGATACCTATATCGGCGCGATATACGGGTTTGAAAATTATTTCAACAAAGACATTCCGGATGTCCAGGCGCATACTTTTTCAATCGTATTTAGAAAAACATTTTGGTGATAAACATGGGACTAAGATTTGATATTGAAAGTGCAAGGGTGATGCTGGACGTATTGTACACGCCTGGCTATACTTTGAGAGTATCAAGAAACTCTTTTGGAACGCCTTCTGATGATGAAGAGGGTTTCTGGATTAGATTCAGCGGCGAAAAAGACGACTTCAGCATGATAGTGACTTACAGGGGCGAAGGCATCTATCTTGAACAGACGCCCGGCTACAGGAGCCATGCAGAAGACCATCCTTTCCAGGAGGACCGTCCTGCAATAACAGGCGATTCCAAATTATTAAGAAGATGCTTCGAAAAGATGAAAGATATTCCTGCGGGCTCTGAACCGAGCAGCATCACAGACCTTGTGCACGAAATAGGCGGATATTAGAATGAAAAAAGGACTGTTTGTTCATACAAATGTAAAGGATCCTGGCAAGAACGATCCTGGTTTCGGAAGATTGCCTGACGGAAGAATAGAATGTTCTGCAGAAGGCGACGCAGTGAAGCGATATCTCGAGAACCAAAAAATAATAGAAGAATTAGGCAGGCATTATGAGCTGCATTTATGCGATAATTTCTGGTATGCTGCATTGAGGGTCACGACATCAGATAAGTTTGATTTCATTGTGACTAATTTCCCGCCAAGGGAGGATCAGGATGCATTTGTCAAGGACAGGCGGCAAAGACTGGATAGGATGCTTGCATGGAAGGATGAAGGAGAAAAAGAAAGAATAGCAAAGCTCTTCATAGAAACAGAAGGCGAACTTACAGAAAGACTTTATGAGAAGAGCGTTAACTGCCTCAAAGAGATA
This sequence comes from Candidatus Woesearchaeota archaeon, assembly GCA_014728875.1. Classification (GTDB taxonomy): domain Archaea; phylum Nanobdellota; class Nanobdellia; order Woesearchaeales; family WJKV01; genus WJKV01. Next base: position 1,419 of record WJKV01000065.1, read on the forward strand.
TTTGAAAAGAATCCTTCTCTTAAAATCATCATCTATACAGGTGCATATCCTGTCATAAGAGACAAATGCAAAGAAATAGGCGCTTACATGCTCAGCAGAGGAAGATACAGATTAGAGATAGAAATAGATGAACTAAAGAACATCATTGAATCACAACCCTGGCCCCGGTCTTTAAATTATCGAAGCATCTAGCAGAGCTTTCTACTGCAAATTTGTACGGCTTCTTTGGCTTATAACAAAAAGTCCACGGTTTCAAGACAGCTTTATCAACTACAATATTATTCTTGTTCACAAAAATTAACTCCATAGGATAAAAACAGAATAATGTTGTTATTCCTGCTCTTAATTCCTTCTTGTTCATCAGGCACATTCCTTTTCTTATTCTGCTTTTAGATGCAAACATCAGTCCTATTGCTTTTTCTATTGGACATTTTGCTATTTTCATCTCATTTAGAAGTATTTTATTCTTATACATCAACCTAGCCAAGCCTGATCATCCCCGTCTGAAGGAAGAATAATATGACTGCAAAGCCGGCTGTAAGTCCCCACACCAATTTGTTCCATCTGAAGATCTTTCTTCCGTCCAGCAATGAGATAGGAATCAGGTTGAATAATGCCAGCCATGTATTTATCATAAATCCGTAAAGGAACAGTTTTGAGATGAAAGGAGAGACTACTCCAAATGCGCCCAGCACGACAACAGCGATTATAAAGAATAGGACTGCCATTACCAGATTGCTCAACGGCCCGCTCAGGCTTATGATTCCGTTCTGCCTTCTGGTCGGTTTTCCCCTGATCAGCACTGCTCCAGGAGCGGCAAATACAAAGCCTGTGAAACTGAGAAGGACTGCAAATATCAGCATTGGAATGCTGGCGCGGAACTCTGCGAACATGCCGAACTTCCGCGCAACGAATCTATGCGCAAGCTCATGGAACAAAAAACCAAGCCCTACAGCGATTCCGCTGATTATGAAATATTCAAGAAACAGCATCCCGCCATAACTTCCGATGCCGAAGAAGCTTGCTCCTGTTTCTCCTTTGACAAGAACATTCGCAAAAGCAAAAGTTATAGCGAGCCAGGCATATGCCAGATGTTTGATCTCTATAGTATCGTATTTCCTCTTGCCTGTCTTCTCGAATTTAGGATTAGGAAAGTATCTCATGTCATGCAATTACACTTGTCGATATTTAAATGTTGTTATTTATATGCTAGAAACATGTCATGATAGAACAGTTGGTTATTGTCAGCATATACCTCAAAATCTATATTGGGATTCCCTGAAATTCTATATATGTCTCTTATTATTTTGCTCACCAATGTATTGGGAAGTTCGATATCTCTTTTCCAGAATTCTCCTCTTGAACGAAAGATCCTGTCAGAATATACTGGGCAGCGATATGCGAAATCAGGATTAAATTCACTGCTTCCTTTTCTTAGAGATGCAACAGCTTCGATGATAAGAAATCCAAAACCATATTCAACATGGATTGCAGCTCTGCCAGAATATGCTATGTCTTCTGCAGTATAAGTTTGGTGCGTTAAGAACACCATATTTTCTCTCTTAACATGCTTTCTTTCTAATCCTGTAACTAGTTCATCCAGAACGTCAAAATATTCGTCTTTATTGATTCTATATCTTCTAACATCTTTTTCAAAAAGAGGGACCTGATTGATCCTTTCAGAATAATCAAACACGAGAATTGTTGCACCCTTGTCTGCACCATCAAATAAATCATCCAAGTCTATATTTGCTAAATTATCAGAAATAATTTCCTTTCTTGGTCCGGGGAGTCTCAGTTCCCTCAAAAATTGAATCCCGCGAATATTCATGTTCAGGCATTAATATTGGTAGTTTTTATTGTTTACCTACAGTAAAGCTTATAAATAACATCTTGTTCATAAACAGCATGGAAAGCAAGAACTTCACTTTGAAATCAAAAGCGCACGACAAGCTGTTAGAGAAATCAAAGATAAAGCTGGACGAATCAACAGCCATTGATCTGAGAAAGATGAATGCAAAAGTAGTTGATCACATAGAAGTTCAGCTCAAGGCGCGCGAAGAGCTTACAAAAAAGAAGTATTTTCTAAAATAATTTTATTCAAACTCAAATTCCAGATTGTCGAATTCTTTTGCATCGATTATTGTTTTGTCTGATTCAATGTATTTTATTTTTACCTGATCGTTTTCTTTTGTTATCCTTGCTTCATTGTTTTCCAGGTTTATCTTGAACATGTGTTCGTCATTGTTTTCCAGCACTATCAAATCATTGTTTATTCTTTTCACTTTCCCTTCAACTGTTTGGTAGCCTGCATCTTCGTCTGTCCCTGCTTCTATTGAAACGCCTTTTTCCTGCAGCCATTGTTTATATTCTACAAGGCTGTCAGAAAGTATTTCCTCGACAACAACATAGCCTGTCTCTGCGTGCACCAATGCAATACGCTGAAGTTTGCTGTTGGAGCTCAGGATAGGAACCACCCAGGTCAGTTCGCCGAAAAGATTGTAAAAGATGGGCTGCGCACCCCAGTAGCCCTGGAAATTGCTGACTTTGCTGTTTGCATTGCTTACTGCTGCATCTTCATTGTAATAGCCGCTCACATTGCTGTAGTAGACAAACTCTCCTGTCTGTGTGTTCATCATGCTGTATCCCATCAATGACTTGTCAGCTGCGCTCGGCGAGGTATGTCCTGTGAACCAGTACATGCCGTCCGGCCCCCTGACTGCAAAGACATCGATTATGCCGTTCGAGGTTGTAGGCACGTGCATGTCTTTCTGTGAGAATTTCGTGTTCCAAAAACCGTTGATGTATGCTCCGAACCAATAATTGTATTCCTCTGACAGTTTTTCAGGTATGACCCTGTCAACCCATTTAGGAATCTTCTGATGGAACTCCATCTCTCCTGTGACAGGATCCACGATTATGACCCCCAACACCTGTTCGCCTGTGAACCATACAGTAGGTTTTACAGCACTGACAACCCATTTAGGATTCTTTTCATCGTCCAATTCAAATGTGAATTCTGACAAACGGTAAAAAGGATATTTTTGGTAAACATGCCTGTAGATATTCTTCTGGAAGAATGCACTATTCATGTAATTTAATTCAAGATCGTCTATTCGTTCAACTTTTGCCTCTGGGTCTTCTGCATCCACCATCACGAAGCCGGGCGATGTCTTGAACCTCAGCCATTTCCAGAAATTGCCCAGCTCCAAAGGAGCAACCCAGTAAAGATGATCATTTATCAGCTGGATGCTGATCTGTCCGACCTGCACCTTATACCCAAGATCTCCGATGACCTTGTCTGCTTTCCAGTATGCGAATTCTATAGGCACTTGCCTTATATGAGATATGTCTATAGGATTTATTTTTTCATTGCTGACCACTGCGTTTGGAAGCTCGTGCAAGGTCTTTGTCTGGAACAGCGGCACTATGGGCGCGCTGACAAGAACTATCAAAAGTATCACAAGCACTGTAATCGGAAGCTTGAACCTCGCAAAATCCGGCTTTTGTTTCTGGTCCACGATTATGACTTTCTGGATCTTCATAGGTTTGATGATCGTGACAAGACAGTTGATGGCCAGCATTATGCCGATAGGCGTGATAATATCAGGGAACAATAATGCAGGCATGTAGATGTAAGCGACGATTGCAGCTACTGGAACTCCCCATTTGAGATTATTCAATTGCCCTTTGAACCAGCTGTGAAATTCGCCCCTGCCGAACTTATAGAAGTCTAGATTGATGCAGCCGACCAATGTCACTAAAAAAGCAATGATAATTCCATTCATATACAGCCAGAATAAGAGTGAATTTAAAAAGGTTATTGGCTAAATCTTATAAATGCCGGATCTTGCATCAGATGTATGAATCTGA
>WJKV01000066.1 GCA_014728875.1 Candidatus Woesearchaeota archaeon
AATGCAGCCAGTATTTCACGAACTGTTTTCCGGTCGCAGCTTCTGACTGCGCGATCTCGTTCTCGTGATGAGGAAACATATTATCTACGCCGCCTGTATGGATGTCAAAGGTCTCGCCGAGATACTTCATAGACATCGCACTGCACTCAATATGCCAGCCAGGTCTTCCTTTTCCGAGATCATCGTCCAGCCAGAAAACCTCGCCGTCATTCTCGTCCCATGCTTTCCAAAGCGCAAAATCAGCAGCTGTTTCTTTTTCATATTCGTCCTGCTTGACTCTTGCACCTGCCTTTAACTCACTGATGTCAAAATGAGACAATTTTCCGTATCCCTTGAACTTTGCAATGTCATAATAGATGCAGCCGTCCTTTCCTCTGTAGGCAAAACCTTTTTCCATCAATTTCTTGACCAATTCGATCATCTCAGGCACATGCTCTGTTGCTTCTGGATAGTATTCTGCATGCTCGATGTTCAGGGTATCAAGATCCTCCATGAAAGCTTTTTTGTATTTTGCAGTGAACTGTTGCAGAGGAATGCCTTGTTCTTTGCTTCCCTTTATGGTTTTGTCATCCACATCCGTAAAGTTCATTACCTGTGTCACGTCATAGCCTTTATATTTCAGATATCGTCTGAGAATGTCTTCCCAGACATATGCCCGAAGATTTCCTATGTGAACATAATTATACACAGTAGGCCCGCACGTATACATTCCTGCCTTGCCCTTTTTCAGAGGCTTGAATTCTTCCTTTTTCCTAGTCAATGTGTTAAAGAATGTTAACGCCATTTTTATTCTATTGTAAAATACAGCCTCCTGTTGTCTTTACCTTTGTTCTGCATGTCTGTTATGTTTATTGTTCCGACTTCTTTCGTATTCTTTACATGCGTTCCGCCGCAGGCCTGGGTATCAAATCCTTCAATCTCAACAATTCTTATTCTTTTGATAGAAGGAGGGAGCACGTCCTTCAGTTTGAAAAGACTCTCTATCTTGAAGGCTTCATCCCTTGGAAGCTCTCTAATATTGACAGCCCTTTCTTCTTCAACCAGTTTGTTCATCTCCGGAAGAAAACTCATTATCAGGTCCCTGTCAAACTCGTGAAGATTGAAATCTATCCTGGTCTTGTCCAAAGAAAGCTGATTGCCGGTGATTTTTGCATCTGTATGTTTGTTAATCACACCGCTAACTATGTGTGCTGCAGTATGGTACCTCATAAGCTTATACCTGTTGTCCCAGTCAATGACCATCTCTATTTCGTCGCCAACTTTAAGGCCTTCCTTGTCAACCTGATGGCTTATGTTTCCGCTTATCTTTTTAGCGAGCGCGACCTTGTATTCTTTATCACCGCAGACGAACTTGCCTGTATCTGTCGGCTGCCCTCCGCTCTCAGGATAGAATATTGTCTTGTCTGTCACAACAAAAAGTCCGTTTACTTCGATCACCTTAGCCTTGCAGCTCCTCATATAGCAATCTTCCATGTATAGCGCTTCTGTCATTTTATCAGTAGTAGTTCATCCTTTATTTTTATGTGTTTTCCTTTTATTTTATGATTTTCTTTGGCTCCTTAAGGCCATTTATGCTGTAGTGCTTTATTTTTGAATCTTCCAGCTTCTTTTTGCTGAAGATATTCGTCAGCAGCCCCAAAAGATACAGTATTAAAGGCAGCAATGCAAGCAGTGCTACAAAAATGATGATCCATGTTATTATGAACAATGACAGTTTCATACTCTACCTCTTTTTTATCTGCCGAACAGCAGGCTCCAAAGAAAGCTTCCTTTTCTTTTCTGTCCTGCAAGTCTTTCTGCAAGCTTTCTTACAGGCATGCTCTGCAGCCAGACTTTGCCGGGCCCTTTCAAGGTCGCGAAAAACAAGCCTTCTGAACCGAAAAATATGTTCTTCAGCCCTTTTACTCTTCTGACATTATAATCTACAGTTGGCTCGTACATGGCAACATGGCCTGTGTCTATCTTCAGCATCTGATCCTTCTTTAAGTTCAGTTCGACTACTTCCCCTCCGAAATTCACAAAAGCAGTCCCTTTTCCGCTCAGTTTCTGCAGGATAAAACCTTCCCCGCCGAACAGGCCTCTTGCGATCCTTGCCCTGAAATGCATTTCAAGGTTAACAGTATTTTCTGCGCAGAGAAACGCATCTTTCTGGCAGATGTATTCCTTTCCTTTCTCAATTTGTACAGGAACGATCCTGCCTGGAAACTCGCTTGAAAAAGTAATGATCCCTGTTCCTCTCTCACAGGTAAAATTGATCAGAAAAAAACTTTCGCCGCTGAACAACCTTGAAACGCCCTTGCCGAAACCGCCTCTGACTCCTGTCTGCATCCTTATATTGTCGCTCATCCAGCTCATGCCGCCGCTCTGGCTGTACACTGTTTCATTCTTCTTCAGCTCTATATTGACAGTCGGCATCACAGTGCCGAACATTTTGTATTTCATCTTCCCCTCGCAAATTATAAACACGACCGTATATAAATTTATCTGAAAAATAAGTACAAAGCGTATAGCGTAGCAATTCCAGCCAGAATCAGAAGCTAGCGAAGTACACTATACGCATCTGAAAAATATATAATTTTAAATACTACTTGATATTAGGCCGTCCTGATGGCATATCCAAATCACGGGCATTTTTTGCGGAACCTGGTCATAGTGATCGTGGTTCTTGCGTTTGTCGCGCTAGCAGTCAATCTGTACCAGCCTGCACCAACGATGCAGCCATACACAGAACTGCCGCCTGTAGAAGAAGAAGTAGAAACTCCTGTCATGCAAAGACTGACGCCTGTAAGTTTGAGCGCGACCCAGCTGGTCCTGATGCAGGGAGAGAGCAGGGACATAACACTGACAGTCGGGAACAATTATGAAACTGCAAAAGAGTTCGAATTAATCATTGACTGCACAGACTATCAGGGAACAGGCTGCGCAAAACTGGACATAAGGGGCGAAGATAAATTAACAGTGCCTGCAGAACAATTGAAAAATACACAGATCAGCATCAACACTCTTTCTGACATAGAAAAAGGAACATATGAACTGCTCGTTTATGCAAGACAGAACAACAAGACGCACGGAAAAGAACAGCTGTTCATACAGATCAAATAATCATTTGAACAGCTCAAGAACCTTTTCTTCCATGAAATGCAGCTCTCCTGGGACAATAAGGCAGTGCAGCGGCTCTCCGAAATCAAGATGCTCCAGCTCCTGTGCTTCTGCATATTTTATTATCTGCTTATTGCTTCCCAACCTGGCGCACCCGAGGCACATTGTCCCCGCTTCGAAAACATTCTCTCCTCTCCTTGACTCTATCTCCAGAAGCAGTTTGACAGCATCATTTATCTTCATGAACCGGAAGCTCTTGTCTTCTGTGAATTTCCTTGATGTCTTGTAGGTCCTGTCAAAATCTATCTTTATGTCCAGCAGAACAAGTGTGTGCAGTCCGTTCTCTTTGTTCTCCTTGATCGCATCATAAGCTGTTTCAGGATTCCAGTTCTTCTCTGGAATCACAAGGCTTGTTGTCCTGCCGAACTTGTACAGCTGCAGTCCTGTCCCGCTTATCGCAGAGAAAATGCTTGCATTATGGACTATTTTGCATTCAATATTTTTCTCTATCGCCCTCAAAAGCAGGTCAGTATGCGTCGTGGCTGCAAAGGGATCTCCAACAACCAAAAAGACAACATTTTTGTTTTCTGCCTTGTCCAGGATTTCTTCTGCTTCCTGCTCGACAATAGTCCTGCTTGCAAGGATGATGTCTTTCATATAGAACCGTTTCAGTTTGCTCACAGGAACTCCCAGAACTCCTGTATAAGATTCAAGATAAACATAATCTGCATTTTTTACTGCTTCAAGCCCTTTGACAGTTATGTCTTTCTCGTCCCACAAACCCAAACCGATAAATGTCAACATGCAAAGATAAAAATCAGGATAGCTTTATAAATTTTCACCTATTCTCCCCCTCGGATGGTAACAGTAAGGTTCTTTCCTACGGATGCAGATTACAGGATTATCGGCAAAACGCCAGTCATAAGACTTTTCGGAAAGACAAAAGAAGGAGAGCAGATCTGTGTTATGGACAGCAATTTTCTGCCATACTTCTATGTTCTGCCTGACGAAAACAACAGCTTGGGAGAACTGAAGACCTATTTTGAAACCTTTTCCCACGAAGAAATAAACATAGTAAAGATAGAACAGGTCAAAAAACAATACTGGGG
>WJKV01000067.1 GCA_014728875.1 Candidatus Woesearchaeota archaeon
GAAAGGTGAAGTATTTTGATCTTGACACTGCAGTGAAGAATACAGGCGCTATAGAATTCTATAAAAAACAGAATATACGCCCGATAAAGTATAAATTGCTGGGTGAAATAAAATGAAGATAAGAAAGCTGAAAAAAGAGGACATAAAGCAGGTAGCGTTACTAAGATACAAGCTTTATCTCTCGTGGGATTCGATAGATCCGATCGACAAGCTGGACAAGAAATATTTTCGGTCGCAGAAGCACTACAATCTCCTGAACAGATGGATCAAGGACAGGAAACGGCTGATACTGGTCGCAGAAGAGAAAGGAAAGATAATTGCTTTCTTTAATTCCTACATAATGGAGAGGGCGCCGTTCCTGCAGAAGGTAGGATACATGGCAGAAGGCTATGTCGACCCGAAACATAGGAGACAGGGGACTGCAGCAATGCTTGTCACCAGGACAAGGGACTGGTTCAGGAAGAACAAACTGAAATGGATTGTCCTGTCGACGCATTCCCTGGATAAGGGCGCAAACAGGTTCTGGAGGAACAGGGGATACAAGGCCTTCAATATTTTCTATAAAAAAAGAATTTAAAAAAATCTATTTTCTCAGCACTAGTTCTATCCTGTCATTGTCTTCCAGCTCGTGTTTCAGCCCTACCTGCTGGTTCGGAAATTTCGCGCTCGGCCCTGTGACCCTTGCCTGTTTGAATCTTTCAACCAGCTTTGTGTGGATTGCTTTGACAAAGTCTTTCACCACAGAACCTTTTTCCAGGATGACGGGTTTCTGCTCATCCTTTGGAAAGACCCTGATCAGGTTGCTTGTCTTCCAGACCGCCTGCTTCAGTTGCTCGTGCCCTTCTCCTGTCTCGTTAGAGATTCCAATCACAGACTTGTCTGGAAAGTGTTCCTGCAATCCCTGAAGATTCTTTCTTGCAAGATCCAGCTTGCTTCCAACAACAATAATTGGTTTTTGGATCTCTGCTTTTTCCAGTTCCCTGGCCATCTTCTCCGCGTCCGATACAGGCTTTGTCAGGTCATGCATCAATATGATGCCGTCGCTGGTACGAACTATGCCCAGGAAGCGCTTTCCCTCGCCTGCGTCATCTGACGCGCCTTCCACCAGACCAGGGAGGTCGACTATCTGGAAATCCGCACCATTGATGTTCACTATGCCCGGAATGGGCTTCAAAGTAGTGAATTCATAGCCTGCAACTTTTGTCTGCAGGCCGGACATCCTGCTTATCAAAGAGCTTTTTCCTATGTTGGGGCAGCCGACCAGCACGAACTGCTTGTGGCCCTCTTTCTTGACACCGAACCAGTCCTGGTGCAGTATCTTTGACTTTGTCTTTGTCTTTCTTTTTTCTTCCTGGAGCCATTTCTTCAGCTCGCCGTACGGTCCTGTGTTGTATCCGGGGAGCTCCTGTATTATAGCATCTATCTCGAGCAGTCTTGCTTTTCCTGCTTTTCCTCTCAACCGTTTTTTTATCAATTGCTTCTGCACAACATGGGGTATTGCCATTCTGACCACCAAAATAATTTGTAAAGGATTTCTGCCGAAGAACTAAAAATATCGTAAAATGCTCTAGGACGACAGAGCGGTATGCCTAGACGAGCCAGATCTAAGCTGCAGAAATGAATTTGATAGAAATAGCCCTAAGGAAAACTTCGTACATATTTCCATTAGAGTTTGTTCCTGTCATATTATTATATAGCAAAAGTCCTCATATATAAATCTTTCGATTTTTCTATACTGAAAGGTGGTAACACAAGAAACTTTATATATTATAGACTTTATCGGCATTAAAATCGTTTAAATGAGTTCTGCTTGTTTTTTCGATTAGGAGGAGATAAAATGCCAATAAAAGAAGGAAACAAGGTAAAAATAGAATATGAAGGAAGTCTAGAAGACGGTACTGTATTCGACAGTTCTGCGAAACACGGTGCGCCACTGGAAGTGGAGATAGGTGCAAAACAGATAATTCCTGGTTTTGAAAAAGCTCTGATAGGCATGGAAAAAGGGCAGGAAAAGGAGATCACGCTCAAGCCGGCAGACGCTTACGGCGAGCCAAATCCGCAGCTGCTGAAAAAGATTCCAAAAGCACAGCTTCCAAAAGAGCCTGAGCCGAAGAAAGGAATGATGCTTACGCTCGGAACGCCTGACGGAAAGCAGTTCCCTGCAAAGATCGCAGAAGTCGGAGAGAACGACGTGACCATCGACCTGAACCATCCGCTTGCAGGAAAAACACTGAAATTCAAGATAAAAGTTCTTGATGTTTCTTAATTTCTTTATTTTATCACTTCTTTTTGCTTGTAGACAATCTTGTGCAGTTTTTCCCTTACATTGTTGAATTCTTCTTCTGTCATCTCGTCCGGGTATGTCATGAGAAATAGTTTTACAGTCTCTTTTCCAGGCTCCATAGGAGGCTGTGTGTAATCGTACCTGTTGAACTTATATCCCAGTCTTTCATAAAAGCCTATCCTTCTTTTTTCCATCTCGCCTGCTGATGGAGGCTCTACCTCAAGAACATATTTTTTAGGATGCTGTGCAATGAACTCCTTCATCATCCCTGCTCCAAGACCCTGCCCCCTAAGCTCTTTCTTTGTCGCGAAATGGTCGACAAAATAATAATCTCCAAGGTCCCAGACTGCTATGAGCCCGATAACCTTGTTGTCTTTCTTTGCAGCATAAAAGCCGTATATCTTTTCCTTGAATGCCTGCATCTGCGCATTCAGACTTCTTTTTTCATCTGCAGGAAAAGAATACTCATAGACCTCCCATGCGTCTGCAAAATCAACATCATTCACATCATCTATTCTTTTGAATTCCATCTTAATCCTCGATAGAGATGCATACCTTGCATCCGTCTGGCAGTTTTATCAGCTCTTCTAGTTCTGATTTTGGTTCTGTTATTATCTTTCCCAATCTCGGGTCTGCGATTGTGAAACCGGATTTGTCGTGCTTGTAGACGAAGTACCAGTGCAGTCTCGGATTGTCGTAGCTCTTGTTCAGGTTGACAGCGACCATCACTGCACGATTTTGATCCAATTCTTCAGCAATGTTGTCTGTTGTGAAATCTCCTGCAATGTATTGGAAATTATTTGTAATTGTCCTTCTTATTCTTGCATCCAATGCCATCAACTGCCTCATCAACCGATGCTTGAGCTCTGGCTTGTATTCAAAGAATTTCATCTTGAAGTCCAAACCAACTAGAAACTTGCAGATAGAACAGGGAAGCGTATATCTTTCTTTGCCTTTCATGCCAATTTGATCATGGATCCTGTGCTCTTCCTCTGGCGTCATAGGAATGGTTCCAGGCCTAAGATATTCAACAGCCATCAGCATCGCGCTAGGCCCGCACGAATCCTTTCTTGTTTGTTTGTAGGTTTTCATATAAAACAAAAAGAATCTGCTTGTTTATAAAAGTTTCATCTCGCCAGCCTGCTCATCAGTCCGCCGACAGGCACGTCTATCAGCCATCTGCCGAGCATGAGCGAGATCTTTTCTGATGTGTGTCCTACTGGTTCTACAAGCGCGGTTGTTATGCCTGCGAGGTTTCCGCAGACAATGTCTGTAAGGTAACGGTCTCCCACCATAAGAAATCTTCCTTTTTCTTTAGGAATTGCGCCTATGAATTTGTTGTAGTCTATCACAGCCCGCACTGCAGACGGGTTCGGTTTCCTGAAATTATAGACTATTTTCTCTAATAGCTTGTCTTTCTGGCTAAGGTTTCTTGTCAGGTCTGTGAATTCCCTTGTTTCCATATTATAACTTAAGACATTCAGTTTTCCGTCTGCAAATCTTAGCAGGCACGGCGATGCAATGCTTGCGAAAAAAACAAGCTTGTTCACAGGAAACAGGTCGCCGAACACATCCCTGATTCGAAGCATCTCTTCGAAAGAAGAATTTGAAACGATCTCTGACTTTTTCTTTATCCTCTGCAATGCAGGCTCGAAATCCGGGATCCTGTGCTTTGCATGATACCCGTGCAGGGTGCAGTCCCTGTCTAAAATTATAAGATTATAATTTTCCTCTAAAAAAGAAAGCTGTGCAACACTCTTCAGCCTGTAGTCCACTTTGTAAGAACTCGGCTTGAAATAATCTTTCCAATGTTTTTTCACAGCCTGGACGACTGTCTTGTGATGGTCTGACATTAAAGGCGGTTATTGCCGGTTATTTTTAAAGCTTGAGCCTGAGAAATAATCAATTCTTTTTCTTCCTGATATAGGCCATGATGTGCCTGCATTTTACCCTGTTGTAGAATACCCAGCTTGCATATAAGCTGTTGAAGATGCTGTTGTAAGTATGATGCAGGTCCTGCAGCCTGCCTGTGAACTGGTGGTGCAAATCTTTTTCTGTCCTTGCGTTCCTCAATGCGCGCTTAAGGAATTCTGTCTCTCTTGCTCTCCTGAAGGGCTGATAGAACCAGGTGTGTCTCCTGACTAATTCTTCTACACCAGAATCTCCCCCCAGTATACTGTAGAATGTTCCGTTGTTTGTTTGTTGGGTCTCGTCTGTCATTTTAAACAAACTGCGATAGCTTTGACTGTTGTTTCTGCTCTTTGAGCAGCCTGCTTTTTTGCAGCAATAAATCAAGGTTTAAATTGAATCTTTTCCTGATCTTCAATCGCGCGTAATTAAGCATCAGCTCCTTTGAACTGAAAAAAATTGGTTTTGTTTTTAAAGCTTTTCTTGCAGCTTCCCGGACAACCCACACTCCGAGAGGGACTGCGTATTCGCCTGTGATGAAGCGCAGGCAAAGGACACTGCCCTGCCTTTTCATGTGAAACAGTTTCTCAGCGGCTGCAAGCCGTGCTGCATAATATCCCCCTACTGTGTTCTCTGCATAAGCGGTTCTTCCTCTATATGATTCAAAATCTGTCATTGTCTGTATTTCTCCGTCAGGATTCCACGCGCTTTTTCCTGCATAAGTCTCGAACAGCTCATAGCTCCATATGTCAGGAAAAAACAGGATGAGATAGTAATTGCCGAGATAACCGCCGAAGTGAGCGCTGTAATCTGTTCTGTTGTCATAAGTTCTTATCTTCTCGAGCATGCTCTTGCATAATGTGTCGTCTGTCGCTGTTATGCTCCATCTTGTCGGCACCAACTTTCGATTGTGTTTCTTTCCTAGTGTGCCGACAGATAAAATCTCTGAAAGATAATTCTCGTCAAAGCCCCTGTGAAAAAGATAATTCAGGCCGTCAGCTGCAAGCAGGTCTGTATCATTTGTTATCTTGTCAATTTTCCTCGGGATCCTCGGATTGTCTGCAAGGTCGACTTTTGTCAAATTGGCAGTAGGCCCCATCGGAAGGACGTCAGGATTTGCTGTCATCTGTATGTAAGGATCCTTTTTCAGCTTTATCTCTACATCGACGGGTTTTTTAGATAGAGTCACATCCTGCGTCAGTTCAAGAAAACGGCTGTCAAAAGTATTTATCTGCTGCTTGAACCTGCTGTTTATCAATTGCGAACGACAGTCCACGATCTGCGGTATTTTATAATCGTTATCTGCCCAGTAATTGGGCGCATCCAAAAGCCATGCATTGTCGAGATGTTCAGGCGGAGACAGTATGCCTACATTAACATACGGATATCCGAAACGGCCGACAAAAGGCGCAGGCGCACTGCCAAAGAACTCGCCCTGCTTCATGCTGTTCTGGATCTTATCTTTTACCTTGAACATCGAAGTGCTTCTGGCTAAAATCGGACAGAAGGATTTACCGCAGTCAAGTGTCCTGCCTTTGCATTTCGCGCAGTTGTAAGGCCTATTCGGTTTCATGGGAAAGTGGTTTAGTATTCGAGTATAAATTTGTTTCTCGCGTATATAAATAGCCAAAACATTTATATATTACTTTCATTTTACTACTTTGCAGAAATAAAGATTTGGGGGTTTTTAAGATGCAAAATAATGTTAGCGGTTTAGAAAGATTGCTTATTACAGGTGCAGGTTTATTGGCTTTAGGAGGCTGTATTTCTTTTGCAGGCGGTTCAGTTGAAATAGACAAGGACATCAAGAAGCTTCTTGAAACAAAAGACAGCAGCAGCCAGGTAGGCCAGCTCATGTCTAATTACACAGGCGCAGAAGCAAGAAAAAAGAAAAGCCTGGAACAAGCAGAAAAAGCATACGAAGAAGCAAAGAAAAAAGCAGAACAAGAATGGCAGAGCAACAGGCAGGGAAGCCTGGATCAATTATATTCTTTAATGGACACTTACAGGCAGAATATTGTCAAACTGAAGACGCACCAGCCTTATCTGGTATTGCAGACAAGATATTTCGGAATACAGGGGCAGATAAGAGCCTTGGAACAGCAGAATATTGAATATTCAGGGATAGGCTCTGAAGAATCAAAAGAAGAGATCGAAGCTAACAACAAGAAGATAAAGAAACTGAGCGAATCAACAGAATCATTGGTTGAGACACTGCAGAAAAGAGACAAGGCAATCAGGCAGTATGCAGCGATGATAAGGGTAGGTCTAGAGACATTGAAGAAGATGTCTCCTGCAGAGTACGAAGCAAAGAAAGCTCCGTATGAAGCACTGCTGTCGGAGATGGAAGCGTTCCTTGCATCGAGTCCGTCAAAACCTGCTCAATACAAACCGGCACAGGCGTCACAGCAACAGGAGCCAAAGACAGACGACGAAAGACAGAAACGACTGGACGAGCTTGCAAAGAGATTCAGGCCTGTCTATGAACAGCAGAAATAAATCTCTTTTTTCTTTTCTTATTACTTCCTGGTTAACACTATTATTTTTATACACAAAACCATTTTAGGCAGACAACATGAGCTTTTTTGAAAAGATAAAGGACCTGTTCACTGGAAAACTGCCAGAAGAGACAGTCAGCATTGACCAGCTTGAAGCCTGGTTCAGGAAAAAAGTGCAGCACAAGTTCAAGGAAAGAGACCTGGAGGTCGACAAGCTGTACAGGCAGTTCAACATGAAGATAAAGGAAATGGGCGACATTCTAGGTGAATTAGAGACAGCCGAGCTTGTCAATCCCAATATTCCTGCAAGGATGAAGAATTTCATGGCAGGCAACAGGTACAATTATGTAAAGCAGGTGAGACTCTTTATCGACCAGATCCCTGACTTCGGCCCTGATTTTGTCCAGGAATTCCAGAAACAGCTGGACGATTTCAGTAAACGGACAGCGAGAAGCTATGCAATATTGCAGGAGTTTTTTGCAGACCAGACAAAAGCGATTGCTGCAAAGATAAAAGAGCTTGACCAGACAGCGAAACAGATCAGCAGGATCTCCCTGAGCAAAGATATGCTTGCAATAGAGAACTGTCTTAAAACTATCTCCCAGATACAAGAGAAACGAGAAGAGGAAAAAGAGCTCAGCCAGGCAGTGGAAAAGAACAAGGAAGAGATAGAACAGCTGAAAAAGAACATAGTGGAGAAGGCAGAAGACAGGAAGAACAGGCTCGAGAGCAGGGAATACAAAGAGCTGATGAGGCTGAAGAAACTTGTCACAGACACGAAACAGGAGCTGCAGGACATAGAGAAGCAGGTGAATGAACTGTTCGCTCCTTTGTTCAGGATGTTCAGGAAATATCTCAAGATGACTGTTGCCCACGAGAAGCTGCTGAACACCTACCTGAAGGATCCTGTGGATGCTTTCCTTAAGGACACAAGGTATGACGTCGTCACTGCTGTCGCTGACCTGAAGAAGAATATTGAAAAAGGGACCATCCAGATGGACAAGAAAGAAAAGAAAAAAGCCCTGGACAAAATAGATGCGATAACAAGAGAGAAATTAAGAAGCCTGTATAAAAGATTCACAGAATTAAAGAAGCTGGCAAAAGCTGCAGACTATGACATAAAAAAGATAAAGGTAGTGAAAGAGCTGGAAAAGATAGGCCTTGAGCTCGACAGGATGCAGAGCAAGAAAAAGAAGCTTGAAGCTGAGATTGAAAACTGGCTGAAGAAAGAGCAGGAACTGAAGACCGACCAGGAGAATCTTTTGTTGAAAGCAAAACAGCTGGTCAAGAACATACTTAAAATAAACCTGACAATAAAATGAAAGAGCTTGACGAATTTATTTCTGTTTTCACTGAAAAGAAATTTGACTATATCCAGATAAAGAAAAGGGCTTTCCTTGCTGACAGTGAAATGATCGAGCTGATGGAAAAGATAAGAGAAAAAGAAGGACTGCTTCCAGAACACATAGGCATTTTTCTCGGAGAGATAAAGAAAAGAGAGTTCAAGCCGTCCCTGGCCCTGCTTGAGCTTCTTGCAGAACATTCAGACAGGAAGGTGTTTGTCAATGACAAGGCAGAATGGCTCTTCCTGTGCGGGAAAGACCTGTTCAAGGAGAGCGTGACAAAATGCAATGCCAGGTCAGGGCTTGTGCTTGTGCAGAACAAGAAGGACGAGAATCTCGGATACGGCAGGATAATGAGGAAAGGCAGGGTATTTGCAATGAATCTGCTTGATAGGGGCGATTTTCTGCGCAGAGAGCGCTGAATATAGAAAGGTTTATATATTCCTGATATTTTTACTTACTAAATAGAAGTAACAGGGGGGGTTGTTTGACAGAAACTGCTCAGCAGGATTTAGTAAGAATAGCATTCATGCACAGCGGCAGCAGCAGCTGGGATTCTATACTCGATACTTTGCAGGCTGCTTCTGAAGGTTCTATCATTCCAGGCAGCATAAAGGAAGCTATGATAGAGGAAAAAAGAGCAAGAGCTGCACAGGATTACGCAAAGCAAAAAGGCTATCAAGGAACAAAAGAAGATTTCATCCGTGCTGAGATCAGGGCTTTTGAAAAAACAAGCCAAAGATCGCAGGCTGCAAGAGAACTTATAGATTCTCTGAAAGGTCTGGACCTGCTGCTGGTGTCCAATCTCAAGATGGGCACAGAAGAAAATGAACATTCTTTGCAGGAATTTGCAGAAAAAGTAGGTGTAAGGCAGGTAAGATGCTTTTACCAGAACCCTGCAATGGGAAAGGTCGAGAAGATAGGGATTGCAGAAGGACTGAACAGCGTTTTTCTTTCCGGGCTTCCAAACCAGGGCATGCTGAAGGTAGGATTTAATGAACAGCCTCAAGTCTTATTTTTGGGGGACAAAGTGATGCCGGGCATCTATGATCATACGATAGATAATGGCCTTAACACAAAAAAATTTTCAGAATTTCCAGACAGTTTCTATTCCTTGCTTAACAGCACCAGCACTATAATTACGCCTGCATATGTCTGTGCAGGCACTTCAAGAGCAGAAAGCTGGCAGATAACCGACGATAGAAGCATAGATGTGGTGCACTGCGGGCCCGCGCTCAATCTGCCTGATGAAGATGGAAAAAGGGTCATTCTTGGGACAAGTTATGAAGCAGACAGGCTTGAAGCCTTAATTTTCCTTACGATTGACAGGCAGGGAAGGTTGAGGAAATTTTTCATGGATGCGCCGGGCACCACCAAGAAAGAGTTCCTGCCTACAAAACAGATCATAATAGATCCTGTAAGATACAGGTCATTGAAAAGCTGGTCAGCTTTCATTGCAGATGCTGAAAAAGATAAAACAAGAGTGACAAGAAGAAGGCCTGCGCCTGCAGAGCAGGAAGAAAGCCATCTAACAGAAAGAGAACTATATCTGAAAGCGCTGCATTCATTGCCTATAAAAAATCCGACAGTGGATGATCTGAGGGATCTGTTCCCGCACTTGTCAGACGCGCATATTAAAGAAGACATTCTTGGAAAAGGCGATCCTGTCGATGTTGCGCTGCCTCCTCTGCGCGTTCAGACTGATGTCCATCAGGTGCGCTTTTTCCCTGGTGCAGAAGGCGACGGAAAGAGTTTCCCTCCAAAGATAGATTATGTACGGTCCAGCAGAGGTGAAGGAACCGGCGATTTTGCAGAGATTGCAAAGGACTATGCAAAAGAGAAATGGGGAGACAGGCTTGCAGAAAAGCCGCCGGGGGACCTTGTCGAGATCGTATTCGATGATCCAAGAGACAAAAGAGGCAAGCCGGGCTATCCGTCAAGGGAAAGGATTTATTTCACGACCACAAGACCGTGGAATGAGATAGTCGGCGACGCAAAACTGTTCACGAGCAGGCTGGCAGAAAATGATGTGGATCCTGAATCCTTTGATACTTATATTTCTGGAGAATTAAACCACGGCCGCATGAATGAAGCTGTTAAACTGACATTGGACATCACGCACTACAAGGAACTTCCAGACATAATAATAGATCATCTTGATGTTGCTCCAGGAACAATAGAGCCTGAGATCCCTGTACAGCCTGTTGCTTCTGATGTCGGGGATGCAGAAACAGTGCAAAGAAAAAAGCTGTCTCCTGTGACAAAGGCATTCGACAGGGGCGATTTTGAGATAGACGATGTGATTAAACAGATACTTCCTCCAGAACTTGTAGAGGACGACGATATTTTCAGGTTCATAAAGAATGCTCACCTGGTATTAGGCAATGAAACCTATAAATCGCTTGTAATAAAATACTGCAAGCTTGCAAAGAATGTTTCCAGGGA
>WJKV01000068.1 GCA_014728875.1 Candidatus Woesearchaeota archaeon
ATTGAAGACTTCCTTCTTTGTCAGTTCTTCGACTTCTTTTCCGTCGGGCGCTTTTGTCACGAAATCTATATCTGCAACAGCAGTGAGCTCCTTGATGATCAGGTCTCCTCCCCTGTCGCCGTCAACAAAAGCAATGATGACCTTTTTCTTGCTCAGTTCCCTGACTGTCTGCGGTACGCTGGTGCCGTTCATCGCGACTGCGTTCTTTACACCGTGCTTGAGCAGATTCAGGACATCTGCCCTCCCTTCGACAACAACGATCTCTTCTGAATCATCGATCGACGGACCTGCCGGCAGTCTTTCTGAGCCGAATTCTGTGATCTCCATAATCCTTACGGATTGCGCAACTTCGTCTGCAAGCTCTTGCGATTCAGGCAGAACCTTTTCTGTGAGATGCTTCAATAGGTGTTTCGCCCTGTCGATCACGAACTCTCGTTTGCTGATCCTTACATCTTCAATTTTTTCTACCCTGATCTTACTGTCACAGGGACCGATTCTTTGAATGACTTCCAAAGCAGCTCCGACTATGCTGGTTTCTGCTTTGTCAAGCGAACTTGGAATAACAATAGAACCTCTTGTGACTCCTCCTTGAGTGTCGACTCTGACCTCTATTCTGCCAATCCTGCCGCTTCTTTGCAGCTCACGCAACTCCAGATCAGAGCCAAGCAGACCTTCTGTCTGGCCGAAGATTGCACCGATGACATCAGGCTTGTCAACAGCGCCTTTGATCTCGATATTAGCGTGAATAATATACTTGGCTGAAACCAAGCTGATTTTTCCCATTTTCTCTACCTCCAATTGTCACTATGGTCATAGAAGGAGTATTTGTTGCTGGTTCTTGTTGGAATCTAGTCTAAATTTTGCTTGTGAATGATCATGAAAATCATTTATTAGCTGAATATTACTCCATTGGTAGAAATCCCTTATGAACATAAATATGCTCTGTGAATGCAAAATGCAAATGAATGTGAAATATTTGATTTCTACCGTTCTATGACGTGTTTAGCCTATTTGCTCAAAAAAGCAAATTTCGCCTTTATTTTGAATTATAATCATTAAATTCGTCTTATTTGAGCAAATCAATAATTATACGCTTTTCCTTGTCTAAAAAAGCCCTCCTCAGAGATTTTCGTCTTAAACAAGGAATTTTAATCTCTTTTATTTCTAACAATAGGTATGGAATAGCAGTTTATATTATTTATGTAGGTTTCAAAAGTAGTACTTAAATCGCATAAGCTTTTTATACAGCCCGCAATGGGTTTTCTATATGGAATCAGCAAGAAAAAGAGAAGCAGTATGGAGTAAGCCTTATATATTCGGTAAACCGCTAGTCGACAGGGGTTCATCCATGGATGAAGGCAGGCTTAGAAAAATAATAGAAGATCCTGAAAAAGATACAGACATGAAGGAAAGCGCCATCCTGGCGTCTGCAGAAAGCGGTTCAAGGATCCTGCCGGTTCTTAAAGAATTTATTAGGCACGAAAACCCAAAGATTAAAAGCGCGATTTCTAGCACGCTCGGACGTATCGGCGGCAGGCAGGTTTACGAACCTTTGCTTGAACTGATACAGGATCCTGATGTTTATAAAGATGCCTTGGAAGACCTCGGCACAGCAAGAGACAGCAGAGCAATTTTTGTTTTTGCGAACCTATACAACAGCCTTGAGCCAAAAGGCAGAAAGGCTGTTCTTTACGCCTTTGAAAAGCTTGCAGATCCTAGGGCTGTAGATTTCTTGGCAGGTATTGCTGAGACTGCGGAAGGTTCAGATATAAGTGAAATTGCGCAGGAAGCTGCAGAAAAAAGCAGAAGGAACACATACTTTTCATACACTTTTGTCTGGGACGAAGAAACAAGGAAAAAGGCAGAGCAGAAAGAAGGGAGGATTCTTGTAGCAGGCAAGGCTGATCTGCAGAGAAAGGAAGTTGCGGACATCCTGAAAGATTTTGCATCTTTCCACAGGCCGCAAACTTATGTTGTCGCATTGGACGGAAAGTTCTATATAGGAGGAAATGTACAGGAGCATGTCGAGGTCGCGAAAGGAGAGGATGTTCTTACAGCGGGCGAAGTTGAATTTGATCTTGAAACTTTTGATGTTGCATACATTAACAATAGGTCAAACGGATTTTATCCTGGAAAGACATCATTCAGATGGATTAAAGAAGCCTTGGCAGGTACAGACATAAGAGCCCCGGAGGATTTCTCAGAAGTGTTCCCCCGCGACGGTTTTACTTGCGATGACATCCTGCACATGTTCCCTTTTTATAATGCCTAATATTCTATCTTGACAAATTCTATCAAAGTGTCGCCGCTGATTTCTCCTTTTAGATATCTTTTATATATCTCATTCAGCCTGTGATGCCCTTCTGTCACTATCAATCCTGAGGCAGGCGCTCTTCCTGTGTCTTTTGGCCTCCAGATTCTTCTGCCTTTTATCGGATCCTTTGGATCGAACCTCAAAAGATCTTCAGTAGTTCTATTGGCCTGTCTTTCTGCCTGGTCAGCCCTCAGACTGTGCTTCGTCTCCATTGTACAGTATGGATTAAGTTCCATTGCTTTGACATAGAACATATCTGAATTAGGATGGGTCGGAAGGTTTTCGAGATGCGCATTGCCCTCTCCGATAGGATGCATCTTTTTTTTAATTATCTTTTCCCATTTTTTCAGGCCTTTTATTATCTCTTCTACAGCACTGTTTAGATCTTCTACAGATCGGTGCGGAGGAAGTTTCATCAGCCACCTTTCCAGAACAGGATCTCCTTCGTAAGCTTTTGCTATTTTTTGAAGAAACTCAATCAATCCTTTTGTTCTTGTTATCAGCCTTATTATCTTGGGATTATCTCCTTCAAATTTGAAAAGGATGTACAGGTCCTTCAATAATTTTCTTATCTTTGTTTTTCTTTTTCCCTTCCAGGCTATGCCTGTCGAAGGGTCCAGTTTGTTAAGTTCCAGGTCCTCTTCAAGCTCGCTTAATGTGTTTATTACTTCGTCTGCCAAATAAAAAGTGTCTATTATCTCCATTGTCTGAGCCTGTAGTCTAGTGTCCCCTTCCGATCCTGAACAGGGCCATGTCAATGTCTGCCGGCTTCCACTTCCTGCCCTGCTTGTAGCATTTCCTTGCCTTGTTCAGCAGGCTGCACATCTCTCTGATCACATGAGTGTATTTCTCGAATTCTTCAGAATACTGCTTTGGCGTCAGTTTGTTTGGATCTGCTTTCTTGAAATAAGCCTTTCCTTTGACTTTAAGCTTATGGATCGCCTTTCCATTGAACTGGTCCAGCATGCCGAACTTGTCCGGCCTTGCGAACATAAGTATCTTGCTCGCACTGACCCCGCCTATGCCTTTTATCTTTGTCAAGGTCTGGATGCTCTTTGCAATATTTCCTTTCCTGCCAGACAAAGCCAGATCCAATGCCTCCTTTGTTTTTTTCTTGACATCAGCTTCATTATTCTTTTTAAGATTCTTAAGAAACATGCCAAGGAACCTCCTGTCATTATAAAAGGCCCATCTCAACAATTCTTCAAGTTTTTTCTTGCCAATGCTTCCCTTGAATAATTTATACATCTGTTCTCTTTTCTTTGGCGCCTGGAACGTGTATTTTTTCCTCATCTCTGGCAGATTGTATTTTTTCAAGAACTTCTTGATCCCATCTATCACTTCTTTTTCCATAATATACATTAAACCACATTTTTATTTAAATATTTGCCATCCGCACTGCTGTAACATTTAAATATAAAGGAATCAGTATGTTCTTTATAATGGTTAAAAAGGGGTTGAAGCTGTCAGGACTTGCAAAAGAGATTCTTAAGGCGCGTTATCTGAAAAAGAACAAGGAATCAAGAGTGATAGAGACGCCGGACAGGATGTTCAGGAGGGTTGCGAAAGCAGTCGCAGCAGCTGACAGGAACTATTCTTCTAAAGACATCAAAAGGACAGAAAAGACATTCCTTGCTATGATGGAGAATCTTGATTTCTTGCCAAACAGCCCCACCTTGATGAACGCGGGCACAAGGATTGGACAGCTGGCTGCCTGTTTTGTGCTTCCTGTCGAAGACAGCCTTGAAAGCATATACGACACATTGAAAACAACAGCCCTGATACACCAGTCAGGAGGCGGAACCGGCTTTTCCTTTTCAAAACTGAGGCCGAGAGGCGACCTGGTAAGGTCAACTATGAGCGAGGCGAGCGGTCCTGTTAGTTTTATGAAAGAGTATGATGTTGCGACCCAGGTCATAAAGCAGGGAGGAAGAAGGAGGGGTGCGATGATGGGCGCATTAAGAATAGACCATCCTGACATTCTTGAGTTTATCCGTGCAAAAGACAAGGAAGATGCGTTCACCAATTTCAATCTTTCTGTCATTGTGACTGACAGATTCATGGATTCCGCAAAGAAGAACAAGAGCTATAATCTGATAAATCCCAGGACAAAAAAGAAAGCAGGAACCATGAATGCAAGGAAAGTCTTTGATGCAATAGTTGACAGCGCGTGGAAGACAGGAGATCCCGGCCTGATCTTCATAGACGAGATTAACAGAAAAAATCCTACTCCGAAATTAGGAAAGATCGAAAGCACAAATCCCTGCGGAGAACAGCCCCTGCTGCCGTACGAATCCTGCAACTTGGGAAGCATTAATATTTCTAATATGATTAAGAACAGTAAGACAGACTGGGACAAGCTGAAGACGACTGTGCATGACGCAGTTCATTTTCTTGACAACGTCATTGACGTCAGCAAATACCCTGTAAAGAAAATAGAAAAGGTGACAAAAGGAAACAGAAAGATAGGTCTGGGTGTGATGGGTTTTGCAGAATACCTGATAAGACTGAGAATACAATACAACAGTGAAAAAGCACTGCAGGCTGCAGAAAAGCTGATGAAATTCATACATGCCGAAGCAATAAAAGCAAGCAGACAGTTGGCCAAAAAAAGAGGGGTCTTTCCTAACTACAAGAAAAGCATCTGGAGAAAAAAGAACACAAGGATAAGAAATGCCGCTTTGACGACTATAGCGCCGACAGGCACGATAGCTTTGGTGGCGGGAACCAGCCACGGAATAGAGCCTTTGTTCGCTGTGGCGTACAAAAGAAAAATCCTGAACCACAAGAAATTTCTGATAGTCAATTCATTGTTTGAAAAGACAGCCAAAGAAAAAGGTTTTTACAGCAGAAAACTAATCAAGAAGATAACCAATCTGGGCAGCATACAGAAAATTAAGGAAATACCAAAAGAAATAAGAAGACTTTTTGTGACTACGTTCGACATTCAGCCTGAACAGCACGTGAAGATGCAGGCAGCTTTCCAGAAATATGTTGACAACGCAGTAAGCAAGACAGTGAATCTGCCGAATAGTGCAACAAGAAAAGACATAAAAAAGATTTATATGCTTGCGCACAGATTGAAGTGCAAAGGCATAACAATCTACAGGACAGGAAGCAAGAGGGAACAAGTTGTGGGGATGATGTAAAAATGAGAAAGCACATACTATTATACACAGGTGAAGCAGGGGGAAAGACGACAACTGCGCTCGGTCTGGCAATGAGGGCGCTCGGCCACGGCCAGAAAGTGGTGATGATACAGTTCTTGAAAGGAAGAAAAGCTATCGGCGAATACAAGATGCAGAAAAAATTGAAGAATTTCACAATCTATCAATTCGGCACGACAAAGATGCAGAATTTAAGAAAGCCGTCAGAAAAAACAAAGAAATTGATGCAGGATGGTCTGAAAAAGGCAGAGCAGGTTTCCAAGCAGAAGATAGACATGCTCATTCTTGACGAGATAAATCTGGTCTGCGCCTACAAACTTTTGCCTGTAGATGATGTCTTGAAGACATTAAAGAAGGTGCCGAAGAGAATTCCTGTTATATTGACCGGCAGGAGGGCGCCCCAGCAGCTGAAGAGGATTGCAGACATAGTCGTAAGAATGGACGATATTAAAAGACCGAAAAAGATAAGCGCGCAAAAAGGCATAGAATACTAGTTGTCACTCGTAGAGGATTATATTCTTAATAC
>WJKV01000069.1 GCA_014728875.1 Candidatus Woesearchaeota archaeon
AGAAAAACAAATAAAAGTGATGCTAGAAAAGTCAAAAAGACAAGAAAGAGAAGAACAAAAAATAAAAGAACAAGAAGGAGAAGGAGATGAATAAATGACAACCATAAATGAGTTGAACACAATTGCACAGCCCAACTGGTGTCCGGGCTGCGGAAATTTCGCCATATTGATGGCCCTGAAGAACGCAGTCATTCAGCTGAACACTCCTGTTGAGAATTTTCTTCTTGTAAGCGGCATAGGATGCAGCGGCAAACTTCCTCATTGGATCAAGCTGTTCGGTTTCCACGGTATCCATGGCAGGGCGCTGCCAGTCGCGACCGGCGCGAAACTCGCCAACCACAAGCTGACAGTAATCGCGCACGTAGGGGACGGCGACTGCTACAGCATCGGCACTAATCATTTTATACATGCTGCAAGAAGAAACATCAACATGACCTGTCTTGCCCACAACAACCAGATCTACGGCCTGACAAAAGGACAGGCAGGACCTACAAGCGACAAGGGTGTGAAGACAAAGACAACACCGAGAGGCAATTTTGAAACTCCTATCAATCCGCTGGCGCTTGCGATGACATCCGGCGCGACTTTTGTTGCAAGGGGTTTTGCAGGCGATGTTGACCATCTGACATCCCTGATTGTCAGCGCCATAAAGCACAAGGGCTTTGCATTGGTCGACATACTGCAGCCCTGCGTCACATTCAACAAGGTAAACACATATTCCTGGTACAAGAAAAGATCCTACAAGCTTGACAAGAAGTACGATCCTTCGGACAAAGAAGAGGCTTTCAAGAAAGCGAACCAATGGGGCAGGAAGATCCCTATCGGAATCATCTATCAGGAAAAAAAGCAACCGTCTTATGAAGACGAGCTGCCGCAGATAAAAAGGAATCCGCTTGTAAAGCACAGTATCAGCAATGTCAGTGTAAAACCTTTTCTGGAAGAACTGATGTAACTTTGTCCTGGGTTGCAGTTACTGACTATGATTGAAGCGCAATATTATGAAAAATTAGAGAATAAAAAAGTAAGGTGTCTTATCTGTCCTAAGACCTGCGAGATTCCTGATTCTAAAAGAGGCTTCTGCAGGGCGAGAGAGAACAGGGCCGGAAAACTGTATTCTCTTGTCTATGGAAGGCCCGCCAGCGCAGGAGTCGACCCTATAGAGAAAAAGCCTTTGTTTCATTTCTTTCCCGGCTCATTGACCTATTCCATCTCGACCGTCGGCTGCAACTTCGCCTGCCGGCACTGTCTCAACTGGCAGATAAGCCAGGCAAATCCAGAGGATCTTCCTTCTGTTGAGCTTCCTCCTGAGAAGGTGGTTGAGAATGCAGTGAAAGAGGAATGCAGGATTATAGCCTTCACTTACATAGAGCCTGTGATGTTCTATGAATACATGCTCGACATAATAAAACATGCAAAAAAAGAAAAAATAAAGACAGCCATGGTCACGAACGGATTTGTAAATCCGGACCCTGCAAAGAAATTGTACAGCAGGCTTGATGCTGCAAATGTCGATCTCAAGGGGTTCACAGAAGAGTTCTACAGAAAGATTTGTGCAGGCAGGCTCGCGCCGGTGCTCGACGCTTTAAAGATAATCAAAGAACAGGACTGCTGGCTTGAACTTACCAACCTGATAATTCCTACCCTGAATGATGATCTGTTGAAAATAAAAGAGATGTGCGAATGGATAAAGACCAAGCTGTCTTCTGCAACACCTCTGCATTTCAGCAGGTTCTTCCCGCACTACAAATTGACGGATCTGCCTCCCACTCCTGTAGAGACCCTGCATAATGCATACAAGATAGCGAAAGATGTCGGGCTGAAGCATGTTTATCTTGGAAACATACCCCAGGGAGAGTTCCAGCACACTGTCTGTCCCAGATGCAAAGAGATACTTGTCCAAAGAAGCAGTTTCTATGAAGTGCTTGAGAACAATATGAAAGAAAGCAGATGCAAATTCTGCGGCGAGAAGATAGATGGTGTTTTTAAGAAATAGAAAAAATAAAAAGAATTATTTTATGTGATGTCTTTTATAGTATTGTTCCAGAAAATCCTTTTTCTTGTCTTCGATTGAAGTGTCTGCTGACGGCGTATTGAACCTTGCGTGGTAAGTAGTTCCTCTTTCCCAGACAGGGATGCTCTGCTGTCGTTGCGCAGGCCTGAC
This sequence comes from Candidatus Woesearchaeota archaeon, assembly GCA_014728875.1. Taxonomy (GTDB): domain Archaea; phylum Nanobdellota; class Nanobdellia; order Woesearchaeales; family WJKV01; genus WJKV01. The sequence continues at coordinate 2,162 of WJKV01000069.1, forward strand.
ATCAACTGCAAACCTTATTCTCTTAAGTCTTCCTTCTGGCTCACCCATCCTGAACTTTACATACTGGTGTCTTCTTAGGTCTTCTGCCATGTCCTTGCCGATTCTGAAGGCAATCCTTCCTCCTCCGTCTTCCCGGATTATTGTGCCTGTGGCATCGCCTTCCCTATACCTGTTTATCCTGTAGATTCTTCCGGTCAGCCACTGGTGCTTCATTGTGGATTTTTCAATGGATTCTGTTATTTGTTCAACTTCCTTTTCTGTCGGCTCTGCCTGTATGATTGGTTCTCCTGTCTCTAATGGTTCTGAGATCATCACTGCGCCCGCAAATGAAGACAGTATGAGCAATATTGTGACAGAAGCAGACAAAAGCAATGTTTTTTTCACTGATATTCACCCCCTTTTATTGTGATGAGTGCTAAAGGCAAACAATAATATTTAAATGTTGTTGTGAATTAGTGCTGATCCATGGGTTTTTTCGAACAGGTCTATGCAGTTGTCAGGCGCATACCCAAAGGCAGGGTTGTGACCTACGGCCAGATCGCGCAGTTTCTTGGGAAACCTAGGATGAGCAGGCAGGTCGGCTGGGCGCTTCACGCAAATACTGATCCAGAAAACATCCCCTGCAGAAGGGTCGTGAACAGGTCCGGCAGGTGCGCTGCTGGTTTTGCAGGCGGCGGCGAGTTGAAGCAGAGAGAACTGCTGGAAAAAGAAGGTATTGTATTTGAGAAAGATGGTTCTATCTCTCTTGAAAAATACAGATGGAGGATAAAAATCTAGAATTCTTCTTCTTTGAATATGTCCGGATTCTGCTTTTCCAGATCCTCGTCGAGAAGCTCGTCAACAAAACTCTTTGTTTTCTGC
>WJKV01000070.1 GCA_014728875.1 Candidatus Woesearchaeota archaeon
CTGCTGTCTGATGAAAGACTCATCTATAATGTGATCAAGGAAGAGACGATTGAATTGAAGGGAAAATATGGAGACGAGAGAAAGACAGAGATAAGCGAAATAGAAGAGGAAGAAGAGATAGAGGACGAATCGCTTATAGAAGAGGAAAAGATGATTGTCACGATCACGCACAAGGGCTACGTCAAGAGGCTGCCTTTGACAACCTACAAGCAGCAGAAAAGAGGAGGAAAAGGAGTAAGGGGCGCAGGAATGCGGGACGAGGATTTTATAGAAGACATCTTTGTGGCGTCAACACATTCTTATCTATTATGCTTCACAAATACAGGAATAGTGCATTGGCTTAAGGTCTATAAGCTACCAGAGGGCAGCAGGCAGGCGCGGGGAAAAGCCATAGTCAACCTGCTTCCATTGAAGAAGGATGAATACATAACAACAATAATACCTGTGCGCGATTTCCTGCACGACATGAATCTTGTTGCAGTTACAAAGAACGGAATAATAAAGAAAACCAGTCTTGGTGCGTACAGCAGGCCGAGGAAAGGCGGGATCATCGCAATCACCCTCGATCCTGAAGACAGATTAATCCAGGTCAAGCTCACGACAGGAGAAGATGAGATAATGATCGGCACTGCGAACGGCATGGCTGCGCGTTTCAGCGAGAAGAACGTGCGTTCCATCGGAAGAAGCGGAAAAGGCGTAAGAGGCATAAAACTGGCCAAAGATGATCGGGTCATAGGCATGATAGTTGTCAAGCCTTCTGACGACATCCTGACAGTCACAGAGAACGGCTACGGAAAAAGAACAGCTGTCGAGCAGTACAGGAAGATATTCAGGGGCGGGAAAGGCGTCACAAACATAAAGACTTCTGAAAGGAACGGAAAGGTCGTCACAATCCTTGGCGTGACAGACAAGGACGACATAATGTTTATAAGTAAGCACGGTATTGTAATAAGAACAGATGCCGGAGGCATAAGCAGGATAGGCAGGGCAACCCAGGGTTTCAGGCTTATGAGATTGAAGCCCGGCGACAAGGTTGTTGCTGCTGCGAAATTTGTAAGCGAAGAAGTTGAAAATAATAACGGAGGCGATTAGGATGGGCATATTCACTTGGTTGAAGAAAAGTCCAAGGAAGAAAAAAAGGAAAGTCGATTTCATCAGGCAGCTGCCGAATGACGAGATAGCTTCTGATTCAGTTGACCCTTTTGAAGAAGGCATAGAACGCGGCTATAATTGGGACGAGGACAAGACTTTTGTCATACCTGTCATGAAAGGCGATACTTACGAGACTGTGAATGAGAAAGAGATCAAGCCTAGGAAAAGAAAGGCCGCAAAGAAGAAAACAAAAAAGGCAAGAAGAAAACCAGCCAGGAAGCCGGTAAAGAGAAAGAAGCCAAGAAGGACTCCTGTCGGCATGAGAAGAAGAGTAAAAAAGAAAGTCATGGTCAAAAAAAGGAAACCTGCGAAAAAGAAAAAAACAAAGGAAAGAACAGCAAGGAAAACAGCAAAGAAGAAGACAATTAAGAAAAAGACAAACAAAAGGATCAAGAAAAGATCAAAGACAACAAAAAGAAGGGCAAGTACAAGAAGCAGAAAAACAAAAACTATAAAGAAAAAAGCAAGAATAAAAAGATAAGAACATTAAATATGGCCAAAAAGAGGTATACAAAACACATACTGTTTGCTGGAATCCTTTATTTTTTAATCATCATACTTCTTGATTTCCTGCTGGGAGTAAGAGCGTATTATTATGAGAGCATCGCGTTCATCCTGCTGCTGATAGGATTCTATTCTTTCTATGAAAAGTTAAGATTAAACACGCCTTTGTTCATCCTGCTGATTATCGCGTCAGGCGTCCACAGCCTTGGCGTTTTCGGCTGGTATAATGTATCTCCGATAGGCATTCCCTGGGACTATGTCACGCATTTCTTTCCTTTTATTATAGTGTCAATATTCTTTTTTCATTTCCTGAGCCAATACATGAGCGAGAAATTCTCTTTCAAGACTTTGATACTGATAATCTTGGTTTTTCTCGCCACACTCGGGGTTGGTTCTGTAGTCGAGAATGTAGAATATGTAGGCTATCTGATACTCGGTCCGGGGGAAGGTGGGCTGAAGTTTGGCACAGGAGACGTCTCTAATGTCAAGGACGTCGAAAGAAGCATAGAGATCACTGTCGGAGGCTGGTACAATACCATGAATGACCTGATCAACAATCTGCTCGGCGCTGCAATAGGCACTGTGCTGATGGCTGTCCACAAGTACTGCCTTCCAAAGAAAAAGAAACAGGAAAGGATCACAAAACGCAGAGTAAGAAAGATAAAATGATCATTCGTATTTGCCGCACTTGCTTCCCAAGTATGCGACATGCTTGTCTTCTTCTGACAATTTAACTATCTCGCACCTGTTCGGGCAGTCCTTGCATTCAAACGAATCCACTTTGAATTCCTTGCCAGCAATGTCAAGGCCCCTGAACTTTGTTTCTTGTATCCTGTTATTTTTTGCGATCAATGCCGCACCTATCGCGCCCATCACATTATAATGCTGGGGCACTATTATGTTCATTTTAAGTATGTCTTCAAATGCCTTTTTGATGCCTTTGTTTGCAGCAACACCGCCCTGCAGAACCACGGGCTCTTGTATTTTCTTTCCTTTTGCGACATTGTTCAGGTAATTCCTGACCAAAGCCCTGCACAGGCCGTTTATTATGTCCTCTCGTTTATGCCCCATGATCTGTTTGTTTATTATGTCGCTCTCTGCAAAGATGCCGCATCTTCCCCTTATTGTCACATCTTTCTGGCTCCTCAAAGCCTCGTCGCCGAATTTTTCTGTCTCCAGGCCGAGACGTACGGCCTGCTGGTCAAGAAAACTTCCTGTTCCTGCTGCGCATACAGTGTTCATCGCAAAATCGACTACAGACCCGTCTTTCACCAGTATTATCTTGCTGTCCTGCCCTCCGATCTCCAGGATGGTTCTGACATCCGGAACAAAATGTACAGTTCCTGTTGCATGTGAAGTTATCTCGTTCTTTATCACATCTGCGCCGACTATGTTTGCGACAAGAAATCTCGCACTGCCTGTACAGCAGACTCCGCTGATGGACAGATTGGGAAGCTGTTTTTTGATCTTCTTGAACTCTTCCTGTAGCGTTTCTATCGGCCGCCCCTGCACTCTTGCATACGAAGCATAAACTACGCCTTTGTCATCTACAACTGCAATATTGCAGCTTACACTTCCTAAATCCACTCCAAGGTATGCTCTGTTCATTTTTTCAACAGGTCAACGAATGCCTCTATTCTTGTATCCTGATGAGCGACTGTTTCATGCTCTCCTGAAACCAAGCTCAGCAAAGGAACATCGAAATCCTTTGCAATCTTCTTGAATATGACCGAATTAACAATCTCTGGCATGCAGGTGAAATTGTAAAGATGTATGATGCCCTTGACTTTATTTTTTTTCAAAGCGCGTACTGTATCTCCAACAGCTTCTAGAGTGCCGAAAGCCATTGTGCTGTTGATGTATCTAGAAGCAAATTTCCGTCTGTATTTAAAGCTTTTTTTGCCCCACGGCCCTATCTTTCCTCCTTTCCTGTAATAGTGGCTCAAGTAAAAGCTTCTGTAGGGCATTATTCCGACATTCCCCAGTTTCTCAAAGATGTGCTGGTTTGCCTCGTGCTCTAAAATGCGAAACAAATCTCCGACCACTAATATTGGGATTGGTTTTCTTGTTCTATCTGATTTTATCTGTCTGGCAAGCTTTTTTATTTTTCTTTTCGCTTTTATCAGATTAGGAATGCTCTGTGCCTTGTCGATCAAATCCAGCCCTGTCTTCATCAGTTCATTGCATTTTTCCTTGTCAATTGCATATGGCCTTAACTGGTTCACAAAATCTTCAAGCCATTCAATGTAATGCAGTTTGATTATTCCGAACAATTGCACAAGCTTGAACTTGAACATTGTCAGCCCCGGAGAAACTTTTCTGAAATCCTCCAGCAGTTCTTTCTGTTCTTTTCCGCCCCACGCAATCGTATCGAATTTGTATCCTAATCTTCCCAGTATTGTTTTCGGTCCTGTCATATACTGCGGGATCCTGCACGCCTCTTCTGCACTGCTTTCCATGTAAAAGATCGTGTCTGCACCTGCTTCCAGCAGGTCACGGTATTCTCCCAGGATGTATTTGAACGGCTCGCACGCGCTCTCAGGACTGTGCTTCACACCGAATTCCAAGGTCTTTCTTGTTATCTTCGGCGGATCAACAGTCTCTAATCCTAATTTCTTGACCATTCCCTTGAACGCGATCCAGCTGTTTCCCAGATGATAAAACGATACTTTCATTTTTTCTTACCCTTCACAACATCAATAAATGCCTCTATCCTTGTCTTTATCCTTGTCTCGTTCTGCGACTCGTCGACATTCAATACAAGAACCGGCTTTTCATTGTATTCATTGATGACCTGCTCCTGGAACAAGAAGCAGGGCCCGCAGCTGAACGGCATGATGTAGATTATGCCGTCTATGTCTTCCCATTCTATAGCATCAAAGAATCTGTCTATCATGTCCTGTTCAATCGCCCACCTTACATTGAATCCTGCTGTTTTTCTGTCCAATCCTGAACGCCTCTGGGGATGGTTCATGTTTTTCAGGATCGCGTTTTCTTTTTTCAGCAATCCCGGGAGGTTCATCAGACAGAACTTGTCTTTTGTTATATAGTCTGCACCTACGAGCGCTATCTTATATTCTGCCTTTTTCCATCTCTCTGTTGCGCTGCTTGAAATATCTTCTCTTTCTTCTTGATTCTCTGCTTCCCAGGCTGCTCTTATTGCAGACTGTAGTTCTTTCTCATTTTTCTTTCCTAACTTCTTTGCTATCTCGAACAGACCTTGCCTCATCTCTGGCCTGTCTGATCCCAGCTTTCCTGTCAAAAGTTTCAGGTCAGGAAACATGTTCTTTATCAGATAAGGCAAAGCCATGTGATAAGAACACAGATATTGATTTCTATATCCGCTCATGCTCGGAATGAAGATGTGATCGACTTTGTCTTTCAGCTCCAGGACATGGCCGACATAGATTTTTATTGCAAAACAGATGTCAGTATCGCTGTGTTTCACGCCGTTGTCAACAATCTGTTTTGTAGTCTCTGATGAAAGGACAACATCAAAACCAAGTTCTTCAAAGAAGGTCTTCCATAATTGGCAATAATACTGACCATAGCCTGCCCTTGGAATGCCTATTTTGACCATAAAAAGCCCCTATTTTGTTGCATTTATAAAATTTGCCATTAACTATTATTGAAAAGTAACAAAACTTAATATAGTTCATTTAAAACTGGTATCTGCATGAAATTCAAAGAAAAAGAGGTGGCTAGTCCTACTAAACACACTTATCATGAAAAGGACATTAAGATAGCTTTGGACTTTGCAAAAAAAGTCTACACAGAACTGCCAGAGCTGGTCAAGGTCATCGCAATCTTTGGAAGCACTGCCAGGGCAAAGGACACAAAAGGCAGTGATGTTGACATTCTGATCATAATCGATGATGTTCATCTGCAGCTTACGCCTGAACTGATGGAGACCTACAAGATCATCGTTGACAACAAGATAGCAGACACAAGCAGCAGACTGCATGTCATCTCATTGAAACTTACAACATTCTGGGAGTATGTAAGATCAGGCGATCCTGTCGCAATCAACATTCTTCGGGACGGCTACGCACTGATCGACAGCGGCTTCTTTGACCCTTTGCAAGCATTATTGTTCAGGGGAAGGATAAGGCCTACACAGGAGGCAATAAACAATTACTACAGCAAAGCGCCTGTCACACTGAACAATGCGAACTGGCATGTTTTGCAGGGAACGCTTGATCTGTACTGGGCAGTCATCGACGCTGCGCACGCGGCCCTGATGTCGCAGGGCTTCATCCCGCCGTCTCCGTCGCACGTCCCTGACCTGCTGGAGAAAGAGCTGGTAAAAGAAGGCAAGCTCGAAGAGGAATACATCAGGATAATGAGGATGTTCTACGACCTTATGAAAAAGATAGTGCACAGGGAGATACATTCAATCACAGGGAGAGACTATGACAAATACAGGAAGGACGCAGTCGACTTTGTCGGCCGAATGAAGGAATTCATCAGAGAGAAAGGGTAAAATCAATCTATCAGATGTTCTTCTTTAACTCTTGATACTAAGGCGAAAATAATTATTGCAATACCTACAATCCAAAAAGTATAATCCAGCGAAAGTTCTACCAATAATCCTATCAAAGGATACAATATCGCCCTGAGGAGTCTCTCCATCATAGAGATTGTGGAAATAACAGTTGCTCTGTTATGCGATTCGATGTGCTTGTTCATGTAATTATTGAACAAAACTCCTCTTGATAAGCCAAATCCTGCGATCAGCAGGAATAATGCAATCGCAATAGAAACATATGGATTAAAACCCAATAAAATAAAGCAAACTCCGGGAATAAGTGCGCTTATTAGAATGTATCTTTTTCTTGACCTGAAAAATTTCTCAAGTTTTTCGAAACTGATCAAGAAAGGAACCTGGATTCCTGTTATTGCTGCTGCAACGAATCCAAAATATACAATCGGCACATTCAATGCTGTAAGTTTTGGCTGGTAAGTCCAGATAATGAAAAATACAAGAGCTGCTATC
>WJKV01000006.1 GCA_014728875.1 Candidatus Woesearchaeota archaeon
GATTTGAGCCTGCGATAATGCATGTGAACTGCGATGGAATGGAAAGTGCGCAGAACTTGCTGGAACTGGCAAGAACCTGCGGTTTCAAACTGAGCGGGATAATGGGAGTTAAGAAGTCGACAGTCGAGATAAGAAGCAGTGAACGGATCGATGTGCCTGTTGAGATAATCGATCCTAATGACCTGAACATTCTAATCAAGAAGGCAAATGAGAAACTGAAGGAAACGCACAAGAAAATCGCGCGATTGAAAACAGGCCTGAAGAAACTGCAGTAGTTTGTTGTTTCTGTTTTTTATAGTTTCTTCAGCAGATTCTTCAAAAACAGGTCGTATCTTTCTTCTGTTGCCAAAAAGCCTGCCTGCGGATCCATTATTGTTTCTTTTTCTTCTTCAAAGTTCTTCAGTTCTTTTTTCACCAGATACTTCAAGCATTCTTTTTCTTTTTTTGTGAATACCATAAGGACTGGTTTAGCAATGCTCGTTAATATGCTTTTCTGTTTAGAACATGAGCAGATAAAGAATATATATTATCAATAATGCGATCGCAAGTATGAAAATGATGGCGGCTGCCAAAAAAGCCTTGTTCTCAAGCAGGCTGCCTGTGTCCGCGCTCTCTATCCTGCCCGGCTGGCTTGTTGTTTCTGTTTCTTTCTCTTCTTCTTCAGGGGTTTCTGGCGGTTCTTCTGCTGTCTCTTCTTCCTCTTCAGGTTCATCAGGAATAACAATCGGTTCCTCTTCCTCTTCTTCTGGTTCTTCAGGTTTGCTGCACTTTACCTTTATTCTTATGTCTTCACTGTCTGTTTCTTTTTTGCTTTCATAGAAGGCTTTTGCAAGTATGGTGTATGTCCCGGGCAGAGCGTCCTCTGGGATGTCAAAATAATGCAGTTTGTTGAACTCGAACTTGTCGCTGTTGCTGTCGCTCTTGAGTTCGAAGGTTTCTCTTGCGAAAATATTAAGCATGTCATTCTTCAAGGTGTAGGCTGCCTCGCTCTCGTCACTGGTACCAAGATTGGTGACTTGTATGTCTGCTGTCAAGGTTTCTCCGCATTCGACAGTGAGGGGAATTATATCCAGCCTTGTGAACCGGACATCGTTCTTATCTTTTATGGTCCTAAGGCCGGCCCTGAATTCTGCCTCGTGCCGGACACTTTCCTGGTCTCTTCCTTTTGCAGTTATTATGACATCATAAACCCTGTTGTCTTCGACATCATAAGGAATCCGGAACTCGAATTCATCCAAGTTCTTGCTTTCCCTTGAATCCAGATTGAACTCGACAGCGTCCATGTCAATGTCGTCTGTCCCCCTGTCCTCTATGTCTTCAATCTTGACTGTGACTTCTATGTTCTTGATTGTAGGATCGTCTGTCTCTGTAAATAAGGATCTCACATCCAATTCAATGTCCATTGGATAATCCGGTCTGAAGCTCTCTGCAATCTGGTTTTCAGTGACCCTTACTCCTTCAATATTGACATTCTCTATTATGAGCATGTCTGTTGTGCTGCTCCTGAACAATTCGACATTTGCATCAAAATAATCATAATGAGAGCTGTTGACAGTTGCCCGTAAAGTTCCTGAATAATTGCCTGCCCCGTCGCCCGGATCCGTCCTTATCTCGAAATTGATAGTGTCTGTGTTGCCTGCGCCGACTGTCCTGCTGCCAGGGCTGAACACAACTTCCAGGCCTGACAGACCTGTCCTATCGAATGTAACTGCAAGGTCCTGCGTGCCATTGTTCTGGACCTGGAAACTGCCGCTGAAATCTGTTCCAAGCGTGCCTGTGAAGTTCTGGGCCTGGATGTTTACTATTTCAATATCTCCAACTTTGTTGGAGGTTGCTGTAACTAAGACTGCCAGAATGATGATAAACAAAGCTGATGTGAGCAATATCTTATAATTCATCCCAATCCCCATTAATTACTGAAAAGTAGAAAATTCTAATATATAAATGTTTCTCTTATCTCAGTTTCTCAGCGCCCTTGCCCTTGTTGGTCAGGATGCCCCTGCTTTTTCTGCCGGCTGAGGTCTTTCCCTTGTATACCCTTCCTTTATCCTTTTTCAGGAAAGGATGGTCCTGCAGAGCTCTTGGATGGCTTCTGTCAATAAGGATGATCTCGTACCAGTAATAGTCCTTGTTCTTGCCGACAAAATAGCTGTTCAGAACTTCCGTGTTGGTGTATTGTTTCTGGGCCCTTTGTTCTGCGACCTGTTTATAGTTGATATTGACGATCTTTTTTCTTCTTCTGTGCTTTGAACGCCTGCCTTTCATGAACTTGGGCCTCATTCTTCCGCCCCTGTTGACCTTCTGCCTGACAAGAACATAGCCTTGCTTGGCTTTATAGCCCAGAGACCTGGCCCTGTCTAGCCTGGTAGGATGTTCAATGCGAACAGTAGAAGGCTGTCTGTTCCATTGCATCAGTCTTTCCCTGTGAAATGGAATCTTTTTTGGTTTTGACCAAGCTTCTCTAATGTATTTGTACATACCCATTAAAATCACTCTCCGGATTCACCAGTAAACGGCACATCTCCTTATTCATGCAAAATCTGCAAGTTATTTATAAATGTTACTGTAGAATCATCTTATGCCCAGTCTTTTCTCTGTTTTGGCAATCAGCAGTGTGGTCTTTATGACTGCATCCGGCGATAACGAGATGCTGTCTATTCCGCAGTCGACCAGGAATTCTGCGAACTCTGGATATGTGCTGGGCGCGTCTCCGCAGATGCCTATCTTTTTGTTGTGCTTTTTTGCGCCTTCTATGACTTTTTTAACCATCTCTTTCACAGCATCATTCCTTTCATCGTATATCCTGCTCACTAGTTCACTGTCCCTGTCAAGACCGAGTGTCAGCTGCGTCAAATCGTTTGTCCCGATTGAAAAACCGTCAAAGATTTTGCTGAACTGATCTACCAGTATGACATTCGATGGTATCTCGCACATGACATAAACATCCAGATGATTCTTGTGCCTCTCCAGTTTGTGTTTCTTCATTGTCTGCAGAACCTTTCTTCCTTCTTCCGGTGTCCTGCAGAAAGGAATCATTGCTTTCACATTTGCCAGGCCCATCTCGTCCCTGACTTTTCTGATGGCGGCACATTCCAGGCCGAAAGCCTCTTCGTATTCCTTGCTGTAATAACGCGATGCGCCCCTCCAGCCGAGCATCGGATTGTCTTCTTCTGGTTCGAATCCTTTTCCTCCAATGAGATTAGCATATTCGTTGCTCTTGAAATCAGACATCCTGACTATGACAGGATTCGGATAGAAAGCAGCAGCTATCATTGCAATTCCCTGCGCCAGCCTTTCAACAAAATAAGTCTTTTTGTCAGGATAAGCAAAAGAAAGTTCGTCGATCTGTTTTTTCACATCCTTATCCTTCAATCTCTTGTAATGAAGCAATGCTTTCGGATGTATCTTTATGTAGCTGCTGATTATGAATTCTTCTCTTGCAAGGCCCACGCCGCTGTTCGGAATGGCAGCGAGCTCGAATGCCTGTTCTGGCGCGCCTACATTCATCATTATCTTTGTTTTGGTCTTTGGCAGTCTGCTCAGGTTGATTTCCTTGACATTATAGCGCAGAAGGCCTTCATAGACAAAGCCAATGTCGCCTTCTGCACAGCTGACTGTGACTTTTTCCCCTTTCTTTATCTTTTCTGTCGCATCTCCGCAGCCTACAACGCACGGAATGCCTAATTCTCTGCTAACAATCGCAGCATGGCTTGTTCTGCCGCCCCTGTTCGTGACGATCGCGCCTGCAATCTTCATGATGGGCTCCCAGTCAGGATCTGTGATCTCTGTGACAAGAACCTCGCCTTTCCTGAACTTGCTTATGTCCTTTACATCCTTTATTATGTGGGCCTTCCCAGAACCGATCTTTTCGCCGACACTGCTGCCTGTCGCAAGAATCTTGCCTCTCTTAGATAATCTGTATTCCTTGTAGATGTTCTTTTTTCTTTGGCTGGCGACTGTCTCTGGCCTTGCCTGGACAATGTACAATTTGTTTGAATAGCCGTCCTTTGCCCATTCTATGTCCATCGGCTTGAAACGCTTTGCTTTCTTGCTGTAGTGCTCTTCTATTATTACGCCCCATTTTGCCAGCTGCAGTATTTCCTTGTCATCCAATGCGAAACTTCTTCTCTCTTTTTCGCTGACAGGAACATTCTTTGTGACCTTGTCCCCTTCTTCACAGTAAATCATCTTTGTATCCTTTGATCCTGTTTTTTTGCTGAGGATCGGATAGAAACCTTTCTTCAATGTAGGCTTGAAGACATAGTATTCGTCAGGATTCACAGCGCCCTGCACGACATTCTCTCCCAGGCCGTAGGCCGCTGTTATGAAAACCGCGTCAGGAAAACCGCTTTCAGTGTCGATGGTGAACATCACACCGCTGCTCGCATGGTCAGAGCGCACCATCTCTGAACGCCGATGGAGAGATGAACTTTCAGATGGTCGAAACCCTTGTCTTCCCTGTAGCTTATCGCCCTGTTCGTGAACAGGGAAGCAAAACACTTCTTGCAGGCCTCTATCAGATTGTTTTCCCCCCTTATGTTCAGATAGGTTTCCTGCTGGCCTGCAAAAGATGCAGTAGGAAGGTCCTCTGCTGTCGCGCTGCTCCTGACAGCGACGTCGCAGTTCTTTCTGTATTCCCTGCACAATTTCTTGTATGCATTCTTAATGTCTTTTTTCAGGGCCTCTGGGAATTCGCAGTGCCTTATCAGATTGCGTATCTTTCTCCCTTTTGACTGCAGGTTCCTTATGTCCCTTGTGTTGAGGCCTGAAAGAATCCTTTTAATCTTCTTGTCGATGCCTGTCTGCTTCAGAAGATTCTTGTAAGCATAAGCTGTTATTGCGAAACCGTTAGGAACATTGACTTTTTTCTTTTTGAGGTTCCTGTACATCTCTCCCAGGCTGGCATTCTTTCCGCCCACCAGCCCAACATCATCTATGCCGATCTGATTGAACCATAGAACAAAAGCTGTTTTTTTATGAACCACACCTAGCACCTCTTTTTCAGAAAAAAATAACCGCTGAATGTATATAAATTTATCTGTTGAGTAAGCTTTATAAAGAAGGATTGTTTGTTTTTATCAGAATGGAATTTATATTTAATATCTTCATGGGCGTGCTTGTCTTGCTTGTGATCTACTGGATTTTTGCCGGCGCAAGAAAGCAAAGAGAAATGCTGTATCCCAACCACAATAAGCAGGAAATAGAGATTGTCAAATTGAAAAATAAGAGGGAGAATAAAAACAGAAAACATAAAAATAAAAAATAAAATGAAAAAAAACAATAAGAGGCGGATGTTGCTTCTCGCAATATTCACATCGTTTGTTCTAATTATTTCCGGCTGCGGCGAACGGATAGAGACAGAAGAGCTGGAAGAAAAGAATATTGTCTTGAGCAGGAATCTTATAGAACTGGACAGGCTGCAGAACGAGGACTTTTATCTTGGAATCAAGAACAATTATGAAAAAGAGCAGGAATTTTCTTTGGTAATAAAGTGTCTGACAGACAACTGCGAAAATAATCTTGTGCTCCAGACATTTCCTTCGATCGGCATCGAGGCAAACAAAAACGGCGCATTCCCTATGCGGATAAACGCGCTTGAGGATGCGCAGAAAAGCGAATACCAATATGAGTTTGACGTGATGAAGAATGATGAGCTGTACGGACAGGAAAGATTAACAGTCGTAGTGACTGGAGCTGTCGAGGAGATGAAAAAAGAACTGGTACAGAGGATCAATTAATTAACTTATTTCAGCTTGGTATAAATATCTATTAATTGTTCAAGATCGTGCATAAATGTAAAGCATTCAGCGACTCTTCGAGGATTTCTTGTGCCGTATACACTGTGGAAATCAGACCCGCCTATAGGAACGGTCAGTTCCCCGCTGCTGTTCATGATCCTCTTATTTTCACTTTCTTCCCACCGTCTGACCACATCTTTATCGATGCCTTTTGCTCTACAGAATTCCTGATCCGCATCGTAAGGATAAAAAACTTGTAATGCGCGGGGAGCCAGGTCTTTTATTAATTGAACCCTGTCCCTTTCTGTTATGTATCTGTCCTGGGCTGTTTTTCTTTTATCTTCTATCTTCCTGGAATGTTCTATAGAAAAAATAAAACCTATCTTTCTGGCCAGCCTGGCAATGTCTTCTGCTTTGGGTTTTGTTCGTGTTCTGAAATATCTTTCCTTCTTAAGCCATTTTTTCATTTCTGTTACATTGCAAAATTCTGAATGTAAGGTGCAGTAGTCAGGATTGCTCAATATACTGAATAAACTGGGCATGTCTTCAACAAGCATGTCCTGCACTGCAGGATTAACATGGCCGTGGCCTATTAGTTCAGAGACAGTAAACTGATAAGATTCTCTTCTGCCAGATTTAGTTATTTCAATAAGATTCTTGAATTCATCATTCTCTAATGCGGCATTTAAAGAATTAAAGAAGAACATGCAATTGATGTGTATTTGATCTAGGTAATCGTGGGTGCAGTCAAGCTCAATCGCAGGAATCACAAGGATGTCTTTTTTCCTGCCATACTCTATAATTCTTTTCAATCTTGACCTGTTACAAATCACATCATGTTCTGTGAAAGCGACTGCCTTTACTCTCACTTCTTCTCCTTGGTAGGTTTGCCTGGTGAATTCTCTAGGCCCGGCAATGTCGTCTAGGATTTCTTCAGGCCTCTTCCCGCCCGACATGTTCTGTACTTCAGCTGATTCCTTGGAATGTATATGAAGGTCAGCTATCTCCAGTGGTTTCCCCATTTAACAACCCCATCTTGCTGTAGATATGTTTATCAAAGAAGGTGCTGAGTTTCTCTAAAATCTCTTCGTAAGGTATATTCCTTTTGCTTTTCAGCATCTGCCCCATAGTTCTCTTGCTGAAATTAAGCTGTGTGTATAAGTCATTATCTCTTTTTGATTTGGAAATGTCTGCTGCAATTTTCATGTGCCAGTAGATTACTTTCGGCCTTTCATATATAATATCAAACATGTCAATTTCTTGGTTAGAATCCAAAATCTCCATTATGGAAGCGGGTTTTGTGCCGTCTGCAACGAACAACTTTCTAATCTCATCTTTCCAAAGCTTGAAACAGTCGTACTTGATGTCTTCTATGTGATTCAAATGCTCCTCGCTGTAATAAAGCCAAGGACTTTCAAGGAATCCGAAGTCCAGGATTGACGGCCCGAAGGCCATGTGGCGCAGGTCAATAAGCCTGTCTTTGAACTGTCTTTCTAGAACTTCTGCATCTGCATCTGCAGAGAAATCCTCGTTGTGTAAAATATTTTCTCCGTACAGATCATTGTGGATAACTGTCAATGGTCCGACTGTTGCCCAGTCAAAGAAGGAATCGTTTTGAGCAAGCAGAATCTTTAATTCCTGCATAGCAGAATCTATTTCTCTTCTATTGAGTCTGTCTGCCTCTGGGACCTTATTATTGATATAACTTATAACTCTTCTGGTATCGCACAAGAATTTTTCATAATAATGGCTTTTCTGCAATAGTCGAAGGCCTTTTTGAGAGCTTAAGCTTTTCCCTCCATCGCTTAAGATGCTTTCAGTTCCGCCGCGGATGTCATCATTTATCTTCTTGGTGGCGAAATAATGGAAATGTGCGACCAATCGTGTAATTTCATATAGATGCGCTCTTCTTTCCCTGTCGATACTTTCTGCATCTTCTTCTTTCTCTCTAGCGTCTTTTATTCTGAAATAAAGTTTCTTTAGCCTCTGCTCTAGCGTGTTGTCGCCTAATCTGCCTTTTTGAGAATTCCAGTTTGCAAGAACAACTGCATTCTCTGAATCTATGTTCCCGAAAAAAGGAACAAAACATTTGCTGGCTTCAGAACCTATGAATTCTTTGTAAAGATCCATTTCCTCGCCATCTGGGTCTGTAAATTTTCTCAGAACCTTGACTGAACTTTCTTTCCCGTCTTCTGTAAGATAGTATATATTGACCTCTGAGATGTGTTTGATTCTTCTTCCGTCTGCCAGCACTCTTTTCTCTTCAAGCGACGGAAGAACTTCCTTGCCAAGATAAGTATTGTTGCCTTTAAGTTTCTGCAGAACTGTGGCAGCAATATGCTCCCATTCTTCTCTTTGAGAAATAAGCTGTGAAATTTGTTCTTCAAGGCCCTCTTTTCCTGGAGTCTCAGGGCTGATCGCTATTGTACCGTCTAAACCAAGATTTGTGAAAAGATCGCCTTCAGAAATATTGCTTTCCGGAGAAATCAAAGCGACAGCATAGATGTGTTTTTTCAATCTTTTGATTGCATCTGCAGCGTCGCCCAATGAATGCGTTTCTCCTTTCGGAGTCTCAAAAAACACCATATCTACAGGAAGGTTCAGAACCTTTCTTGTGGCGCTCTGCCAGCCGACAGCCCTGGAAATGTCAGGTGAAGGATGGCCTTGGGAAGTCAAGGTTGCACTCAGTTGCTCAGCTAGCACATCCTTTACAGTTGAATCCAAACTATAGATTAGTATATTTAATGGTTTTGCCATTTCATTACCGTTGTTATTTTTGCCCCAATTGTTTTTATTATAGTTCTTTCTCTTTTTAAAGGTTTTCCTTTTTTTGTTATCTTGGAGTGAAGACATTTTCATTCATGATCTAAGGTTAGACGCGCTATATTACGCAAAAGCGCGTTAATTTCTTTTAATCTTGTAAGTATGGAATGGGTTAGAGGGTCAGAATGCTCTGTACTTAAAGCAATATATTCTTTGATTATCTTTTTACCTTCGTCTGAGCATCTGTCTGCCAGGATCTTGTCATTGTTATAAAAACTCTTCATTACATTGAGATACTGTTGCTGTATTCTTTGGAACAGTTCAGTAATGCCTTTTTCTTTTTGCTTATTGTCCTTTTTTTTCTTAAGCAAAGAAATCTCTCTTGCAATCCTTTTGCTGTTATCGCCTATTTTTTCAAGATGCTGGGCGAGCATAAAAGTGCTTAACAATTGTGTCGGCTTATGATTTAGTATCTTTGCAATGTTGGGATTCTTTAATCCGCCCCTGACCAAACGATGTATCAGGTAGCAGAATCGGTTTATGTCTATGTCCCTGAGGTTCAAGCTCTCGATATTGTCTTCTTTAAAGGACAATAATGAATCCTCGAGCATAACTCTGATAATCCTGTCGACCCTTCTTATCATGTCAGAGACTGAAATGTCCCTGAAATTCAAAAAGTCCTTTACCAGCAGTTTGATGTTTGTCTGTTCCATAATCTCAAATGACATGAGATTATTAAGAAAATCGCTTATCTGTTTTGCAGTCTTTTTTAGTTCCTTGCCCCTGAATTCCATCATATTGTAATTGTTGATATAGGCTGCAATAATCTCTCTTTCTATTGTGTTGCTGCTTTTGCCGTCGACATAGATTATGATCTTTTTTTCTTCTTTGTCTTTTTTCTGCTCTGTGCTGATGATCAGATCGTTTGAATTTTCTTCAACAAAAACAGGCTGCTTGGAATTAAGATTGTTCTTGTCAATCCAATTCTTAGGCACAGTCAATACAAATGAATTCTTTCCGAATTTGATTAGTTTTCTTGTTTCCATCATTTTATTCTAACACCCCTCTAAGCATATGTTGTCTATAGGACTATTTATATAATTTACCTGTGGCAGAAAGGCAAAACAAAGGCCTTTTCTGCGCCCTATATGTATATGTTTACTATATAACATATATGGTATATGCGTCAACTATATATATATTGTCCTTACTACTAATAATTAGGGTGGAAAAAAATCACGGGGGTGGTGAGACCATGAAAAGGGCAACCATCGAAAGAATAAGGGAAGAAGAAATGATGCTCGAAGAAGACAATTTTGACGAAGAATATATCGAAGATTCCCGAGAAAACGACGGGATTACTCCTGCTGAAGAAGGTTTTTTGTTGGGTTTTGAAAGGGCAGGTTAGCTTTCAAACCTCCCTTTCTTTATAGTTCTACTAATCTTGTTTTGATTCTCTTTTTTTGTTTTATGGTGACTCCTGAAAATAACGCAGCTTCTGAAACCTTTGAATTCGAAGGATACAGGCCCTAATTCGCAGGTTTGTAGACAGTAAGATTTAAATACTACTCTAAATTACTAAACTTCAAATAAAGTTGATTTAGAGTGCGAGAGAGGGCGAAAATTTTCTCGGTATTGGGATAGTATTCAACTTTGCAAACTAATCTTAAAATGACAGAAAAAGACGAATACAAAGCAGAAAAAATCCAGGCTCTTGAAGGGCTGGAGGCAGTAAGAAAAAGACCGGCAATGTATATCGGATCTTTAGGTGGCAGAGGTCTTCATCATCTTGTTTATGAAGTTATTGACAATAGTATAGACGAGGCGCTGGCTGGTTTCTGCACGCAGATTAAAATAATTATCCATAAAGATGGAAAAGTCTCTATTGCTGACAACGGCAGGGGAATCCCTGTAGATATTCATCCTAAGTTCAATATTCCTGCAGTACAGGTCGTAATGACAAAACTTCATGCAGGAGGCAAATTTGACAAAAAGGCATACAAGGTGAGCGGAGGGCTGCACGGCGTAGGAATTTCTGTTGTCAATGCATTATCTTCAGAATTGATTGTAGAAGTGAGAAGAGACGGGAAATTATACAGGCAGTCTTACAGTAGAGGAAAACCTACAAGCGAGCTGAAGGAAATAAGCGACACCAAAGAGACAGGAACAACTATCATTTTCCAGCCCGACTACGAGATCATGGAAAAGAATGAATTTGATTATGACACTTTAAGTTTCAGGTTCAGGGAACTTGCATTCTTGAATCCTGGAGTGGAAATCAAAATAATTGACGAGAGAACAGGAAAAAAACATGACTTCTGCTATGAAGGCGGCATTAAAAGTTTTGTGCAGTATCTGAACAAAAATAAAGAGATACTTCATCAGCCCATATATATTTCCAAAAAGACTGACGATATAGAGGTTGAAGTTGCAGTCCAGTACAATGACAGTTTCAACGAATCTATATATTCTTTTGTTAATAACATAAACACCATAGAAGGAGGCATGCATCTGAACGGTTTCAAGACAGCTCTCACAAGAGTTGCCAACAAATACCTTAAGGACAACAAGATAGAGAAACTGACCCTGTCGGGCGCAGACATAAGAGAAGGCATGACCGCGGTCATAAGCGTCAAGATACCAGACCCCCAGTTCGAGGGGCAGACAAAAACAAAGCTGGGGAACAGCGAAGTCAAAGGGATTGTCGACAGCATCGTAACCCAAGGCCTCAATACTTATTTTGAAGAGAATCCTGTGGTTGCAAAACAGATAATGCAGAAAAGCATCAATGCTGCGCAGGCAAGAGAAGCTGCCAGGAAAGCCAGAGAATTGGCGAGAAGAAAAGGCGCGCTTGACAGCGGCAATCTTCCTGGGAAGCTTGCAGACTGCAGTTCAAAGGATCCTGCAAAGAGCGAACTGTTCCTGGTCGAAGGAGACAGCGCCGGCGGCAGCGCAAAACAAGGAAGAGACAGGGAATTCCAGGCGATACTGCCTGTTTTCGGCAAGATCCTGAATGTTGAAAAGGCGAGATTAAACAAAGTTTTAACCTCTGATAAATTAAGAACAGTTATAAGCGCGATAGGGTGTGGAATCGGAGATGAGTTCGAAATAAAAAAAGCAAGATACCACAAGGTCATTCTGATGGCAGACAGTGATGTTGACGGGAGCCACATCAAAACACTGTATCTCACATTATTCTATCGTTATCTGCGGCCTCTGATTGAGGGGGGTTATCTATTCGTTGCCCAGCCTCCGCTCTATCAGATCAAAAAAGGAAAAGCATCGTATTATGCTTTGGACGAAAAGCAAAAAGACCAGATTCTAAAGGAGCTTGGGGAAAAATGTTCCTTGCAAAGATACAAAGGCCTGGGAGAGATGAATCCCAAGCAGTTGTGGGAGACGACCATGGATCCTCAGAAAAGAAAACTGTTAAAGATAACAATAGAGGATGCTATACAGGCCGATACAATCTTCACAATGCTGATGGGCGACAAAGTAGAGCCAAGGAAAGATTTCATACAGCAGCATGCACGCGAAGTGGCCAATCTGGACATTTAACCGAAGCCTTTTTAAATAGGACAAATTTTCTGCTTTTCTATGGCGAAACCTAAAAGAACAGCTGCAAGAACAGGGCTTAAATGGAAGAGAAAGAAATGGTACAAGGTGGCTGCGCCTAAGATCTTCAATAAAAAAATAATCGGCGAGGCTTTTGCAGAAGGTCCGCAGTCCCTGCTTGGAAGAGTGGTCGAAGCCAATCTGATGCAGCTTACAGGCAATTTCAAAAAGCAGAATCTTGTGCTGCGGATGAAGGTAAACGATGTAGAAAATGAAACAGGCCAGACAGAGGTGGTTGAATTCTACATGCAGCCTGCATCCATCAAGCGATTTGTGAGAAAAGGGACCACAAAATTGGATGATTCTTTCTGCTGTTATACAAAAGATAAAAAATTGATCAGGATCAAGCCTCTGCTGCTCGCAAGATCAAAAACAAAGTCAAGCGTCAACAAAGATCTGAGGAAGAAAACAAGGACATGGCTGACAAACACCATCAATACCTTGAATTACGACCAGCTGATAAACGACTTGTGCGCGCTGAGACTTCAAAGAGATATGAAACCTGTTCTGGACAAGATTTTTCCATTGAAGGGATGCCAGATAAGGGATATGAAGATAGAGAAAAGACAAAGAGTGCAGATATTGAAACCCACTGGAAAAGAAGAAAGGCCAGAGAAAAGGAAACCCTTAAGGAAAAAGAAAACAGAATCAACAACAAGACCTGGGACAGAGATAACGCAAAAAATTGAAAGAGAAGCTAATAAAACCGAAGCAAAAGCAGAAAAAACAAAGACAGCAAAAAGTCAAACAGAGAAAAAAGAAACCAAAGATATTAAAAAATAAAGCTAGAAATTCTCGCATTAATTCTTGAAATCAAAAATCAACTGTTCTGGGTCTATTTTGTTGTAAGAAAATCCTTTGAGTATTATTATTTGCTCTTTTTTCTGGATCTTTATAGGCATGTTCCAGTATCTGTCATACCAGATTGAAATCTGTTCCTTGTTTTCATCTTCTAGTATCAGTTTAGAGCAAGGCCTGTAATTTATTGTCTCTGCGAATTCGTTGTGTTCAACAGTCTTATAGTAAAGCGCGTCATTCAGCCATTGGTCGGCCAATTTAGAGATAAAGATCCTTGGAACTATGCTTGTCTTAATTTCTGGATTTTTCCTGCAGTCAAGATGGTCTTTGATGTTCTCGCAGACTGCCACTGCTGCGCCTGTAGATCTGTCTATGTAGACTGCGTCTATGAATTTTTTATCGTATCTTATATCGGTGTATAAAGAAATCTTAGCAACATCAGCAGTCACAAACACCTGATTCTTGCCGTCAAAATAACTGTAGCTTTCGACCCTGTCAGATATCCTTTCCAGTAACTTTTTGATAATCTTGTTTTCCTGCCTGTTTTCAAGCTGTGCAGGCAGCTGTTCCTCTGCCTGTATCTTTTCGAGCTTTTTCTGCTCTGCAATCTGCTTGTTCTCTTCGATAGCCTCCTGCTCTGCAAGCTCAAAGACTGTTTTCTCTGCAAGCTCAAACTTTTCTTCTGTTTTCTTCTCCATGATTTGGTTGCTGCAAGCACTAACAAAAAGCGTTGCGAACACAAAAAATGCGAATAATGCCAATACTATTTTTCTCATTTTCTATAGCATAACACCAGAACCTCTTATATTGTAAATTCCATACGGGCCATTTATAAAGCTTACGGCCGGTTTTAGAAGAAAATTATATATACAATCTTCAATACAGCGACAGTAAGATGGAAATAATCGGACGAGGAGCAGAAGCGATAATCCGCAAAGAAAAGAAGAATGATGCAGATATTGTGGTAAAAAGAAGAATAAAGAAATCCTACAGGATAGACGAGATAGATGAAGAACTGCGGAAACTGCGGACCCGGAAAGAAGCCAAAGTTCTTGATGCAATAAATCAGGTTATTCCTAGCCCTAAGTTATTGAAAGTAGATGAGAAAGAAAATCTAATAGAGATGGAGTTCATCGACGGCCAAAAGATCCGGGATGTCTTTGAGAAAGAGGATTATATCGCTTTGAGCAAGCAGGTAGGAATGCAGATTGCAAAGATTCATAAGAAAAACCTAATCCACGGAGATCTTACAACAAGCAATTTCATCCTAAAGGATGATAGAATCTATTTTATTGACTTTGGGCTTTCTTTTCATAGCACTAAAGTTGAAGACAAGGCAGTTGACCTGCATCTTTTGAAGCAGGCGCTCGAAAGCAAGCATTATACTGTGTGGAAAGAGTGCTTTGAAGCTGCGCTCAACAGCTATACCATAGAGAGCGATGAAGCAGATGCTGTGCTTAAACGTTTGGAGCAGGTAGAAAAAAGAGGAAGGCATAAAGAAAAGAAATGAATAGAATCAGGCAGCTGTCTTTTTTGCTTCTTTTGTTTTCTTTAATCTTTCCAATTGTTCTGGTGTTGCATGGCTTCTTACATAGCGCCTGAACTGCGTTCTTTTTCTCCTGTTCTCTATCCTGTAGGCGCATTTCCACAAGAAGTTCAAGGAATTCCTTGATATGTGTGTGCCTGCTTTGATCTGTTCGCGTATGGCTTTTTTGAACCAGACGCCCGCCAGAAAGTATTTTTCCTCTTCAAAATAACATCTTGCTTTCAGATAATAAGCATTTATTAGTTCATTGCTTTTCCTTGCCCTGTTAATTGCAAAGTTCAGCTGTGTTCTTGCATTTGAAAACTGTCCTGCATGATAGTAGCATTTTGCAGATTTATGGCGCAGCTTGAAATCTATCGGGAGACTGTAATCTTTTTTCAGGGCAACAGATTTTCTGAACCAGGAAATTCCGTCTTTATAGTTTCCGGTCTTGTCATGCAGTTCTGCGAGATCTGCTGCGACTTCATCGTCCTTGTATCTGTAATAATGGTTTGCAGCCTCAAGACATCTTATTGCTTCTTCTTTTTCCCCTCTCTTGTCTGATATCTCTGCAGCGATCGCCCACGGAAGCCCTGCATAATTCGGCCATTTAAGCAGAAGCTTCTGGATCATGGCATTTGCCTTGCTGCGTTTGTTCTTGAAAATTGCCAGATTGCTTGCTAGATTCACAATGGATTCCTGCGCGCATTTAGGACAAGCCTTTATTGCCAGTTCATAGTATTTGTTTGCCCTGTCGATTTTGTGCTTGTGCTGAAAACGATCTCCCCTATTATTCAGAATCGTGGAGAACAGAACATTGTAGTCTTCAAAGATTTCAGGTTTGATGCCGTAATTCTTATCGTCCCTGACTTTTTCGTTCCGTCTGCCCAGTCCATGCCAAACGCTCAATTCAAAAGGAATGCCGTTGGGCGCCACAGGAAAGATGTGCTTGGGCTGATTTCCCAAGCGTATAGGAACGCCGAACCACTCGCACATTGCAGCAAAGTAGCTGGTCAGGCCGACACAGTCGCCTTTCTGCTGGTTATAGCTCAGCATGTTTTTGATGACATCATCGAGATTGTCGCATTCGTCCTTGTGGGAATAAGTATTATATTTGTTTTTGCCTTTAACCCTGAAAATCTCATAAAAAAGTTCATGTCTGAAATTTGCATGTGCCCTGGTAGAGCTGGATCTCCAGCGTGTGTATCCGTATGGATCTGTATAGCTTTCGAATTTATCAAAGAATTTGTATTCGCTGAAGCGTTTCGCGAGCCTGTTTGCCTGCTGCTGGAAACGGTCCAGTTTTTCTTCAATCCCGGATCTGGGAGTATTGTCTGTTATTAGGTATATTGCCTCTGCCAGAGTCAAATCCTCCAAAGACTTGTTTGTACGCTTAGCTAGAAGTCTTTTAACAAACAGATTGAGTTTGCTTTTTTTCATCGGAACCACTACTATCTGAAGGTTTTGTCAGGTCCTTTCAGAACCAGTAGGTTAAGGAGTCAAAACTAGTATATTAATTTTGTTATATAAAAAAGAAAAAAAGAAGGATATCTTCTATCACACTCTTTTCCCTCTGCTATCTGCCTCACCTCTTTTTCCCACCCCTTGGCCAAAACAAAGATCCCTCCACAGGGTGGAGGGCATCTAAGTATGCCTTCTTAACCTAATATTGGGGGTATTGGGTAGAAAAAGGAAGGCATATTGAATATGCATCCCTCTTACAACATTTCTATTCCTAGTTCATTACCCAGTCTTTGCGCCTGATTGACCTTCTCTTTGTTGCTGATTCTTCCTAAGACCCAAGGACTGCTTACGCCGGTGATGATTGTCATGACAGTCAGCCTGCCTTTCATGTCATCTGTAACTCTTGCGCCCCAAATTACATTTGCATCTGGATCCAAGGATTCGGTCACCATGTCTCCGGCTTTGGTAATCTCTTCCAGGGTCAAATCCGGTCCGCCGTGTACATGCAGCAGTGCGCCTGTCGCGCCATCATAGTTGATATCCAGCAATGGGTTTGATAGCGCGCCTTTTACAGCTTCCTCAAC
>WJKV01000071.1 GCA_014728875.1 Candidatus Woesearchaeota archaeon
ACATCAGCGAGATTATAGTAAAGGTCTACAAGGACATCATCAAGTTCTTCAAGAACGGAAAAAAGAAAGTCACATTCACGCAGCTGCTTCCTGCGCAGGACAAGGAAAGCAAGGTGTTCACTTTCGTGCCTTTGCTGCACCTTAGCAATGAGAGAAGGATCGACCTGCACCAGAAAGAGCATTTCGGAGAGATAGAAATAGAATTGTTAAAGAGAAGAAACATGAAGCCTGCAAAGGCATAAATGTCCTGTTCTAAAACGAAGCTTTTATAAATGAATCCTAGTTTTCTGCATGCATAAAATGGCTAAAGAGACTGTTGAGGCCTTGGTTGAAGGGGGAAAAGCAACTGCGGGACCTCCTATCGGACCGGCGCTTGGACCTTTGAAAGTTAATATCGGAGAGGTAGTCAAGGCCATAAACGACAAGACAAAGGATTTCCAGAAGATGCAGGTTCCTGTCAAGATTATTGTTGATACTGATACCAAAGAGTTTGAGATCCAGGTGGGTACGCCGCCTGCTTCACAGCTGATAAAGAAAGAAGCGATAATTGAGAAGGGCGCGAGCAACCCGCTGCTGGACAAGGTGGCTGACCTGAAGATAGAGCAGATAATCAAGATAGCAAAGATGAAAGAGGACAGCCTGTACGGGAAGGACATGAAAGGCAGGGTTAAGGAAATCGTAGGAACCTGCCAGAGCATGGGCGTTCTTGTCGAGGGGGCTCCTGCAAGAGAGACTTTGCAGAAGATAGACACAGGAGAGTTTGAGCAGAAGATCAAGGAAGAAAGAACAGAACTCAGCGAAGAGGACAAGAAGAGGCTTGAGCAGGAAAGGACAAAACTGCAGGCTGCAACAGAAGAAAGGATGAAGTTGCTTGAAGTGAAGGCAAAAGAGCTGGTTGCTGCAAACAAGGGCAAGGAAGCTTCAAAGATAAAGTCCATGCTGCTCGATGCAAAGATACCGCCGAAAGTCGTCGACAAAGTTATGACAGAATCAGGACTTGTAGTTGAGACAAAAACAGCAGCGCCTGCCAAGAAATGATCTTTGATTTAATATTTCTTTAATCTTAATCTATCTCGAATCAACTTAATGGATCTACAGTAAGAATTATTTTCCGAATCTTCTCTCCCTGTGGGTCAGGAATTCTGATATGTGCCTGTCGAGTTCGTCCGTTGTGAAGGCGGGCCATTTCGTGCTGGTGAAAAAGAATTCGCTATAGCTGCAGTCCCACAACAGAAAGCCGGACAATCTTTTTTCAGGATTCATGCCTGTCCTTATTATCATGTCAGGCGCAGGGATGTCTTTGGTGTACATGTGCTTCTTCAATGCTTCCCTGTCTATGTCCTCTGGCTTCATTCCTTTTTTAACCAGCTCTTTTACAGCACCTATTATCTCTTCCTGGCCGTCGTAGGCAAGACAGACATTGAAGACGAATTCATCATTATCTTTTGTCTTTTCCATTGCCTCTTTTATCATTTCCTGCTCATCCTTGGGCAGTTTGCTCAGGTTCCCTATGACATTGAACTTTATGCCGTCTTTCATGAATTTCTCATTGTTCAGGATCTCGTTCTTTATGTATTTCTTGTGAAGGCCGAAATGCACAGCAAGTTCTTCTGCTGTCCGTTTAAGATTTTCAGCACTGAGGGCATAAACGGTCAGGTACTTGATTCCTTTTTTCCGGCAATGCTCTGATATCTCCTTTAATGTCTCTGCACCTTTCTCATGGCCTTTCCAGCTATAAAGGCCCTGTTCTTTGGCCCAGCGCCTGTTTCCATCAAGAATTATAGCAATGTGTTTTATACTCCCCATTATCAAGACATGGGAGCAGGGTTTATTTAAAAGCTTTGCGAATTTTTACCATAAATTATTTAAATTCATACATTTGCAGGCAAGATACAATGCCTCCTAAGTTATACAAACAATTCAAAATCTGCAAAGGCTGCAGAAAAAGATTCAGAGTCAGACATAAATTAAGGCAGTATTGTGATGATTGCAGACCTTAATCTTACTTATTTCTCTCTTATTGGCTGAAATAAAGAATTAAAAAAGATAGATTTTTAAACTATTTATCCTTGTTTTCAGTTATGAAAAAAAGAGGGCAGGTAACGACTTTCATAATCATAGGTCTGATAATTGTCGTGATTGTCGGACTGTTATTATTCTTGAGCTTCAAATTCAGCACTGAATACTCAGAAGCAAAAAGGAAAGGGGTCCAGCATTTCTCTATGAATGCACTAAAACTGGAACCTTATATCAAGGAATGCGTATACCAGCAGTCTGTCGTTGCATTGTTTGACTCGATCGAAAGGACAGGAAAGAAAACAACCCTGCCGCCGGTAGAAGAGATAGAATATATTATTTCTGATTATCTTGAAAGGCACATCAGGGACTGTGTTGATTTCTCAAAGTTCAAGGAATTCGAAGTCGATCCTGGAAGGATCAATGCAACAGTCAATATCTATAAAGAGCATTTTGCAGTGGAAATTAAATGGCCTCTGAAGATAAAACAAAAAGACCTCACAATGACATTGGAGGATTTCAAAATAGAATTTCCATTGCAGCTGAACGAGCTTTATCTTAAAGTAAAGTCCATTGTCGATGCGAATGCTGAAACCAATGTGAGTCTTGACCTTGATCTGATACTTGGCCAGGGGCTGAACATTGAGATCCTCGGATGCAAGGGAAACAACATCAATTATCTGGTGAACGACAACGAGTACATGCTCGACAATAACATACTGCAGTTCTTTTTCAATGCGCCGATAAATGATCTGATAGGCCTGTTCGAATTCAAGGACGGAATAATCTTCAAGCCGCCTTTCTTCACCGGAAAGCATGTGCTGAGAAAACAGGGAGAGATAAAAAGATTGATATTCGACACAACAAAAGAAGGATACATCGAAGGCTGCTACAGGAGGGACAGGGAGACAGAACACTATACTTTCTCTCTGGTCGAAGACAATAGAATCCCTGCAGCAGTCAGCAGGAAGAAAGGAAAGAGGGTGTTGATCGAAAGGACTGCTGTGAATGTGTCTTCAGAAAACTTCAATCTGCAGGGCGCTTTCAGGCTGACAGCACCTTTCGGCTTTGACAAAGGCACATTGTTCTTATTGTCAGAAGAAAAAGAAGCAGCAATCTATAAGCTTGAAGAGAATGAATGGAAAAAACTGCAGACAGAGACAAAAGGCAATTATCTGGCAGCTGAGATTGTTGAAACAGGGATCTATTCAGCAGGAATCCCGCTCTGCGCGCCTGCTGCTGTCTCTGAGAAGCCTGACTTGATTGCTGTGTTTGTTGCCTCTGATTATGAAAATCTCTCTATCTTCAGTTCGCATGCTGACAAGCACGCATCAGGCCTGCTGGAACTCACAGGCTTGAACATCAGCATCTATAAGACAATGAAGCTGACAAATATCGGCTGCGAAGCATGGAACACCACAGAATGCTCCCCTGCCTTTGTAAAACAATATCTCGGGCCTTGCGAGCAAGAAGGCGTCTATGCAGATCATACAATAGTCCTGATAGAAAGCGGCATTGTAGGGCTGGATCATCGGACTGCAGACGATGTAAGCTATGTCGGAAGTTATCTTACTGATAATTATGATTACTGCAACGTCTGCTATACATTGTATGAGCTTGGAAAGAGTCTCGGATTGAATGACACCATCGCAAACATGACAGAAGTGAACATGACCGGAATGATCCCTGTCATGGCTGTGAATCAATTCGAGCCGGCTGAATTGAGTTATGAACAGGTGTATTTCACAGAACAAGAGAAAGAAACTATTAGAGAGAATTTGGAGATTGTTTAGAGAATAAGTAAAAATAATAAAAAATATTAAAAACAAGCTGATAATCCTGCATATTATGAAAGTCATCATAACTGCGAAAGAGAATACTGCGTCAATAAACATGTTCAAGGTCTTTACAGAAGAACTGGGCTTTGAGAAGACCGACAAGGAATTTGACGGAAATGCTGTCTATAAGAAGGATGATTTTGTTCTTGTCACTTCCAACGGAAATGTGATTCCTATCGAGCACGTTTGCGAGTTTCCTGATTTCAAGGAGAATCCGCCTGAGATCTATATTGTGGCGAGCAGCCATAAGTCAACGACTGCGATGAAAACACTTAGCTGCCACACGCCGGGCAACTGGCAGAATGCAGACATGGGAGGCAGTCCCAAAGAGCTTTGCCTTGGTCATGCCTTGTTTTTGCGGAACATGCTGAAGGAGCTGAGGAAGTATCCTGACGAACGTTATGAAAAATGCTTCGAAGTCACGCATCACGGCCCTTCTGACATGAACGCCCCCACTATGTTCGTGGAAGTAGGCGGAAGTGAAGAGGAATGGAATGACATGGAGGCAATTCGATTCGCGTGCAAATGCATGCTGTCTGCAGATGATGATGACAAGAACAGCAAGGGAGAGCCTGTTGCAGTTGCAGTAGGGTTCGGCGGGCCGCATTACGCGCCTGTGTTTTCCAGGGACGAATATGTTGACAATGTTGCTGTCGCGCACATCCTGCCGAAATACAATATAGACGGCATCGATGAACAGACAGTGTTGCAGGCTTTTGAAAAGACAGTGCCGAAGACGAAGCTTGCAGTGCTCGAATGGAAAGGCCTTTCGGGCGCTGACAAAGAGATCCTGAAGAGGATATTTGAGAAGAACAACATAGAGTGGAAGAAACTGAAGGATTTCAAGGGAGAACAGATGTAATACTTATAGAAAAGTATTTATATACAAAATTCAATTCTATTTTAATAGCAATAAAAGGGTGTTAAATGAAATACTATACACAGAAGATAGATGAAGTGTATCATGACCTAGATTCTAGTCCTAAAGGTCTTTCCGGCAAAGAGGCAGAAGAGCGGTTAGAGAAATACGGGAAGAACGAGATCGTCAGGAAAAGGGAAATCAAGCCTTTTATGATATTTCTCTCGCAGTTTAAGGATTTTATCATCTGGATATTGATCGCAGCTGCAGGCGTTAGCATCATGCTCGGCATCTACAGCGGGCAGGCAGAGGAATGGATAGACGCGATAGTCATCATCATAATACTTGTGTTGAACGCTTTCCTGGGTTTTATAAAGGAATACAGGGCAGAGAAAAGCATAGAGGCATTGAAGAAGATGACTTCGTTAAAGACAGTCGCCTTACGGAACAACAAGGAACAGAAGATTGATGCGCATGAGCTCGTGCCCGGAGACATTGTGTTTCTTGAAGTGGGAGAGAAAGTGCCTGCTGACGCGCGCCTGATAGAAGCGACTGCGCTCGAATGCGAAGAAGCTGCGCTGACAGGAGAAAGTCTGCCCGTTGAAAAGAAGACAGGAACAATAAAAGAAGGAACAGCAGTGGCAGACAGGAGCAATATGGTGTTCAACGGCACTGTCGTCACCAGGGGCCACGGCAAGGCGATAGTGACTGCGACAGGCATGAAGACGCAGCTGGGAAGGATAGCAGGAATGATACAGGAAGCAGAGTCTCCAAAGACACCGCTGCAGAACAAGCTTGCTCATTTCGGAAAGGTATTGGGCGGGATTGTGATTCTTGTATGTGTTATAGTTATCATTGTAGGCATCTTCAGGGGTTATGGCACTTTGACCATGTTTCTTGCGGCTGTGAGCCTTGCAGTGGCTGCTGTGCCAGAAGGACTGCCGGCAGTCGTCACCATCACGCTCTCCATCGGAGTGCAGAAGATGGCCAAGAGAAACGCGCTCATACGCAAGCTGCCCAGTGTGGAGACCTTGGGATGCACCACTGTGATCAGTTCTGATAAGACAGGAACTCTGACGCATAATGAGATGACAGTCACAAAAGTTTACTGTGACGGACAGGTCATTGATGTGAGGGGAGAAGGTTACAAGACCAAGGGAGAGTTTGAAAAGAAAACAGAGGATCTGAAGCAGTTATTGAAGATAGGTGTTTTGTGCAATGATGCGAAACTGAACGGGGAAGAGGTTGTCGGAGATCCCACAGAAGCGGCTCTGCTTGTGAGCGCTGCGAAACTCGGCATGAGAAAGGAGGAGATGAACAGGCTGAATCCGAGGGTGGACGAGCTTCCTTTTGATTCTGAAAGGAAGATGATGACCACCATCAATAAAGTGAACAACAGCAAATATGCATTCACAAAAGGAGCGCCGGATGTCATTCTTTCAAAGTGCAACAAAATACTTGAGAACGGAAAAACAAGGATATTGACAAAGAAAGACAGGGACAACATACTTGCAGTCAATGAACAGTTTGCGCGAAGCGCATTGAGAGTCCTTGGTTTCGCTTATAAAGAAATCAAATATGAAAAAATCAACGAGGAAAGCCTGATCTTTGTAGGGCTTCAGGCAATGATAGATCCGCCGAGAAAAGAAGCCGTCACCAGTGTTGAAATGTGCAAGAAAGCAGGCATCAAGGTCATCATGGTTACAGGGGACCATAAGATAACTGCGCAGGCGATAGCGAAAAAACTGGGCATATCAGGCAGGGCGATCACAGGAGTGGAGCTCGACAAGCTGAATGACGAAGAGTTTGCGCGCGATGTTGAAAAGATAAGTATTTTTGCCAGGGTCAATCCTGCGCACAAGACAAAGATAATAAAGGCCCTGGAAAAACACGGGCACGTCACTGCGATGACAGGCGACGGTGTCAATGACGCGCCTGCACTGAAGAGAGCAGACATCGGCGTTGCAATGGGAATAACAGGAACTGATGTCTCAAAAGAAGCGTCTGACATGGTGCTGCTGGATGACAATTTCAGTTCATTGGTCAGCGCTGTTGAAGAAGGCAGGACCATATTTGACAATATCCAGAAGTTTGTCGAATATCTCTTGTCGTGCAATATGGGGGAGGTCCTTGTCATATTAAGCGCAATAATTGCAGGCCTGAAACTTCCTTTGCTTCCTCTGCAGATACTTTGGATGAATCTTGTGACAGACGGCCTGCCGGCGCTCGCGCTTGGCGTGGATCCTGAAGAGCCCGGAGTGATGGACAGGCCGCCGAGGGAGAAAGGCACCAAGATAGTGTCGCGCAATGGTTTCATACGGATGCTTGCACTGGGCGCGATCATGGCTGCCGGAACATTGGTCGTGTTCATTGCTTTCTATGACAATCTGGAGCACGCGCAGACAATGGCATTCACAACCCTGGTAATGTTCCAGATGTTCCAGGTTCTGAACACAAGAAGCCTGACAAAGAGTCTGTTCTCGGTTGGTGTGTTCAAGAACAGATGGCTGTGGGCTGCGATAGGAACCTCTGTATTTCTGCAGTTGATGGTTGTCTATTCGCCTTTGAACAAGATATTCCATACTGTGCCGTTAAGCTTATACGACTGGGGATTTGTGATATTGATAAGCTTGTCTGTGTTTGTAATCAGGGAAGTCTGGAAACTCTTCAGCAAACATTAGCTTTTTAAATAACCTTCAGGATTTTCTTCTTATATGTCTGAGAAAACATTTTATCAGGATATAGAGCAGATCCTGCGCAAAAAGAAGCTATCAAAGATCGACTTGAGCAAACTGAAAGTAAAGTTATGCACAAAACACAAAGTAATCAATATTCCAACAGACATCCAGATACTTCTGAACATAAGCGATGCTTCCAAGCTGAAGACAAAGCTCAGGACAAAGCCGGGAAGGACAGGAAGCGGTGTTGCTGTTATCGCTATAATGACAAAACCTATCGAGTGTCCGCACGGAAAGTGCGCTTACTGTCCAGGCGGTGTGAAGAGCGTGTTCGGCACTGTGCCACAGTCGTATACCGGCTCTGAGCCTGCGACCTTGCGCGGCATCCGGAACAAATATGATCCTTATCTGCAGGTCATGAACAGGCTGGAGCAGTACATTGTCATGGAACATTTTCCTGAAAAAGTAGAACTGATCATAATGGGGGGGACTTTTGCAAGTTTTCCCAAGAGATACAGGGAAGAGTTTGTTCTTTATGCGCTGAAAGCGATGAACGATTTCAGCAGGATGTTCTATTCAGACGGCAGGCTGAACATACAGAAGTTCAAGGAATTCTTTGAGATGCCAGGAGACCTGCACGACCCCAGACGGGTGGAAAGAATACACAGACGATTGCTGAAGCTTAAAGGAAAAAGTTCATTATTGAAGGAACAGAAAAAGAACGAGACTTCGCAGGTCAGGTGCGTCGGATTGACAATAGAGACAAGGCCTGACTATGCATTGTTGAAGCACGCAAATGACATGCTGCGTCTCGGCGCTACCAGGGTCGAGGTCGGTGTGCAGTCTGTGTATGACGAACCATTGCTGCTTGTTGAAAGAGGGCACGATGTTTCCACCACTGTTGCGAGCCTGCAGATATTAAAGGATCTCGGATTCAAGATCAATGCGCATTACATGCCGGGCCTGCCAGGCATTGACATGAAAAAGGATCTTGAAGGAATGAAAAAGATGTTCTCTGACAGCAGTTTCAGGCCTGACATGATGAAGATATATCCCTGCATGGTCGTGCGGGGCACCAAATTGTATGAAAAATGGAAAAAAGGCGAATACAATCCATTGTCGACTTCTGACGCTGCCAAACTGATTGCCTCTTTCAAGAAATACGTGCCTCCTTACTGCAGGATAATGAGGGTGCAGAGAGACATCCCTTCTTACCAGATAGATGCTGGCGTGAAAAGAACGAACCTCAGGCAGTACATCGGCAGGATAATGGAAAAGAAAGGAATAAAATGCAGATGCATCAGATGCAGGGAGCCGAAAGAGGCAGGAAAAAGAAAAGGAAGAAAAAAGATCAGGATAATAGAATATGACGCCAGCCTGGGGAAGGAATTCTTTATCAGCATCGAGGATAAAAACAATGTCTATGGTTTCTGCAGGCTTCGATTCCCGTCAACAGGTTTGCGCAAAGAGATAACAAGGAACAGTGCATTAATTAGAGAACTGCATGTCTATGGGAGCGCACTACAGGTGGGCAGGATAAAAAGCAAGAAGGAAGACATCCAGCACACAGGACTGGGAAAACAGCTGCTGGATCGTGCAGAAAAGATCTGCCTGGACAACAAAAAGAACAAGATGATTGTCATCTCTGGAATAGGCGCCAGAGAATATTACAGGAAATTAGGATACAAGCTTGAAGGGCCTTATAT
>WJKV01000072.1 GCA_014728875.1 Candidatus Woesearchaeota archaeon
CTCTTTTTCCTGTTCCAGCATTGCCTCTGCCTCCTCTGTTGCCGGCACCCCTGCGCCTCATATTTCCTCCGCCGTGGGTTTTTGAGCCTCTCATCTTCTTTACTTTCTTGGATTTTCGTTTCATTTTAATCTCGCTCTATATTGTATCATCTTAAACTTGACTGGCTCACGGCAAAAAGGAAAAACGCTGCAAAAGCCAGATACATGATGTAAGCATAATGCAATTGCATTATAATCAACGCAACCGCGTGTATTAACAGCAATATCGACCAGATAAAGGTCAATATGTATGTTGTTCTTGATTTCATATAATCGCCGATCAATAAAAGGGCGACTATGGCAGGAACAACAATCACTAGCCAATTAAGCTCCCTTATCAATATCGGCAATAAAAGCAATACAGCAATAAGTTGCGCTGCAAGCAAAGCCAATGTTAATACTCTGGGCCACCTCTTTTTGTTTTTCATTTTAAACGCGAAATCTTAAAGCATCCTTTTGATCAGTTCATCCATGCTGTCTCTTTTGCCGAGCGCCCCGCCCGCCACATACTGCGCCTTTATGCCTTTCCGTCTGAAACCTTTCTTGGGCGGGTTCAGTTTATATGTTTTGCCTTTAAGCTTGTTCTTTTTCTCGAGCATCTTTATGACTTCTTCTGAAACAGGTCCATAAGTGACAAAGTCTTTAATTTTTTTGACCATGCCTATTTTGATTGGCGTATCATCTATTACTACGCAATTGTGCTGATTGAATAAGTTTAATAGCCTCAATGTTTTCCTCATGTCGTGCCTAATATGGCTCATGCTTCTTAGAAGAATTACAGCAATCTTGCCTTTGTTTTTGACCGGCTTAGGCTGTGCTGCTATCGCGGTTTTCGGCTGTTCAGGCTTATTCTCATTCCCTTGCTCTGCTTTTTCATTCATCTTTCTTCTTCTCTTTAGTTTTTGATTCTGTCCTGCCCTTGCTCTGATTTTTTTTATCTTCTTTTTTGCCTTTTTCATTCCCTTCTTCTGTTTCGCTTAATGCTATGCCCAACTCGTCTTCTGTAGGCGCATTAATTTCCGTGTTGCCTATGCTTCCCTCGACGATGCCTAACTGCTCTATGTATTTTGGCAGGGTCTTTGTCGAGACCAATTGCTTAAGAGCATCAAATAATGCGTAAATCAAGTTAAGCTTAATCTTGGTCTGGCCTTTTGTCCTGCTCCATACATCTTTGATGCCTGCAAGTCTCAATACTTTCTGGCATTCTTTCTCAACACAAAGACCGGTTCCTTTAGGCGCAGGTACCAATGTAATTTCAGTACTTCCGCACTTTCCGTGAACTGAAAAAGGTATGCTGTGCGGAGTCTTGCAAGAACACTGCCAGCTGCCGCATCCTCGGATCATCTTAATCAGGTTTAGTTTCGCCTGCCTGAAGGCTTTTTCTCTTGCAGGGATTGTTTCTTTGCTCTTACCGGACCCGATGCCTATGTATCCGTCATTGTTTCCTACAACTGCCAATGATGCGAAACTTATTACATTGCCTTCTTTGGTTTTCTTTTGAGTTTGCCTGAAAGCCCTTCTTCGGCCACCGCCAAACTTGCCTTTGCTCTGGCCTATTAACAATAAATCTGTCTGCGCATTCGGCAGCAGAATCTCAACTATTTCTGGCTCGATTATAGGTTCGCCGCTGTCCAGGATCTGTTTTATGTCTGTGATCTCCCCGGCTTTAACCTTCTTGCCTAATGCGGTTTTTGGCTTCCATGTCTCTTTCACATCCGGCTGCTGGCGTCTATGACGCGCCGATTTCTTTTTTCCGTTCTTCTCGTTTTGCTTGTTTGCCATTTTGTTTAAGCTAAAATCTTATTTTTAACTTCCTCGAACATTTTTGATATTGTTGACGGATCTAAATTTTGCTTTAGATATTTTGAAAAATGTTTTTTGTATTTTTCAGTATCTTTTATTATTTCTGCATAATCTTGAATGTGCTTTCCATTTATTCTTTCTTCAGGAGGGAAGATCTCAGGCGAGCAGGAAATGTCCAAACCGGCATCAATTGCTCCTTTTAGCGCAGCATATATCTTGCATCCTTTTGTCAGGGTATTGTTTCCTACATCCAAAATGGCTTTGGTGCCTTTTTTGATCTTTTTTCTGCATAGCAGGCCTGTAAGATATGCAGCAGGAATGCTTTTATTGCTTCCTTTCCAGCCGTATTTGACAAGCTGTCTTGAACTGCAAGTGTACAAGATTTTATCTCCGTCAGGAGAGTATTCAACTAATTGTATAACAATATTCTTCAGGCTGGGTCTGACAACCAACCTCGGCAGTCCGCTCTTGAGATGGGCAAGCCTGGTTTTGTAGTTGGTTTTTCCTTCTCTTCTTCTCCTGAATCTAACTACTTTTTTTATTTTCTTCATTTTTTAATTATAAGCCCGCTTTCATTTATGTAAAGCTTCAGATGGTTTCTGCTCCTGAAGAAACCTCCTTTGACTTTCAACAGCAATTTTCTGTAGTTTGCAGAGGTCAACAGATTTTTTGCTTTCAATTCTCTCAAAAACATTCTTTGCATTCTTACAGTCGTCATCCACAGCTTTTTTTCAGGCAGCCGGGCACTTTCTTTTCCTTTCCTGCTGCCGTGTCCTTTTTGTCTTCCTTTTCTTTTCTGCACCAGCCTTTTTCTTGCCCTAACCCTGCTGATGCCTAACTTTTGTTTCTTTTTAATTAAGCCGTTGCTTATCAATGTCCTGATGTCCTGTTTAGTAATTGCTTCCTTGATGGTTTCCAGATTCTCTGGATCTGTCCATATCCTGTCTGTGCTGCATTTGAGCAGTTGTGCAGCCAGCCGCTTTTGAACTGTTAATTTCATTTTAACCCTTAGTTACCAATATCTTGTCCTGTTCTTTTTTCTCTGCCATTTCTTTGTCTTCTGCAGCGGCAGGTTCCGGCTCTTTTTTCTCCTTTGGTGTTTCCTTTTTCTTCTTTTCTGCTTTCTTGCCGGTTGTTTTTCTTTCTTCTTTCTTTTTTCTGGATTCTTTCTTCCTTGACAATATCTCATCTATGGATTTTAAATAAGCATCAATATCGGGGACATTGCTGACATTCAGTCCTAGTTTCTTGCATTCATTAAGGATGTGCTTTCTTTTCTTCATGCCGACTTTTTTTCCGATAATGGCGCAGTGTTTCTTTTTATCTAAGCCAGTAAGCAGCGCACTATTCGATATGTTGATTGGAATCTGTCCTTCCTTTGTCATATTCTTTACCAATGACGGAGAACCGTATCCTGCCTTGGCCCTTTTTTTATAACCTCTCCTGCCGAGCTTTGAATGAGCGCCGCGAGGCCGCCTCCATTTCTGGGCGACTTTTTTCTTCTTATGCGAATCTTGAGCAATGAATCTAGGTTTTCTTCTTTTCATCGCTTTCCTCAATTCCAATAATTTCTCGTATGCCATATTATACAAGCTCCTTTCCGTCTTTATTGATTATGTAAATGCCGTCCTGGAATCTTCTGATGTCCCTTCCTCTAATCTTTGTCAATGTCTCTATCCTGGCAGCAATCTGGCCGGCCAAGCTTTTGTCTATGCTCTCAACAAAGATCTGGTCCCCTGTTACTTTGATGCTTACTTCCGGTGGAAATCTCAATTTCCGCTGGATAGATTCGCCTAAAAAATTCTTGATTGCCAGCTCATTGCCGCTCACATTAACTGTCATCGGAAAATGGCCTGAACAAATCTTTAAAATGTATTTGTGGCCTTCTGCGACTCCTTTGAACATGTTTTTGATCAGTACTTTGTATGTTCCAAGTATCTTTCTTTGCCGTTTTGTATTGACATCTGAAAAAAATACAATCTTTCCATCACGCATTTCAAATCTTAAAACTTTGGTCGCAAATAATTTTGATAGCGACTTGTCTCCTTTACTAACTGTTATTTTGTATCCGTCTATTTTAACATCTATACCTTCCGGGATTTCCAACATTTCTTCTAATTTCTCTTTTGCCATTTTTTCGGTCTTTAATAACAATAAGCGATCAGCGATCCCCCTATCTTTTTCTGCGCAGCTTCGTCGTGCGTCATCAGGCCTTTATTGGTCGAGATTATAACTATGCCGAAATCTTTTGCAGGAAGATATCTTTTTTCAGTCCATTCCATGTGTTCGAATTTTATCATGAATCTCGGCTTAATAACGCCGCATTTGTTAATTTTTCCGATCAGATGCAATTTTAGGGCGCCCCCTTTGCCGTCTTCAATCTCTTCGAATTCTCCTACATAACCTTCCTTGTTCAGCAGTTTCAAAACTTTTTTGACCATATTGCTATATGGTTTAATTATGATTTCTTTCCTTCCAATTTTCTCGTGCTGCGACAGCAAAGACAAGGCATTTGCCAATGTGTCATTTAATACCATTTTTTCATATTCCTCCTATTGATATTGCTTGAATCCCATTTCTTGTGCAAACTGTCTGAAGCATCTCCTGCACAAATTAAGCTTATATTTCGTTATCAAACCTCTTGTTGTTCCGCACAATCTGCACTTATTCTTGCTTTTTCCACAAGATCTTTTCTTTGGCGTGCTGTGCTTCATGAACTTCTTTAATTTGGCTGGATTGTTGCTCAATTGATTTGTAACTTTTCTCCAGTTTGAAGTTGTCATTTTTTTATGCCTCAATTATTTGTGTATCGAAATTTTTCTTCATAAACTCTATTGCATCTTCCTTGGTTATTGCGTGCTTATAAGACAACTTTTTTGTCTTGTTTTTCCTTCTTTTCAGTCTGAAACCGGGCCTCTCTAAAGTGACTGCAACCTCAAAGCCCATGATCCCTATGTCGGCATCATATCTTACATCGGCCATGTCAATATATTCGTGTATGCCAAAAGAAAAATTTCCCTGGTCGTCGAAAACTTTTCTCTTGAGTTTGTTGTCTTTTGCATTTAAGGTTCTCTTTAATATCTCTGCAGCCTTAGGACCCCTTAACGTGATCTTGCAGCCGATAGGCAGACCTTCTCTGAGACCCCAAGCAGGAATTCTTTTTTTTGCGAAAGTCTTAACAGGGTTTTTGCCGCTTATCAGTTTAAGTAGCTTTGTACCCTTTTCCAGCCTGGCTTGTTCTTTGCCTGCTCCGAAATTCAAAGTCACTTTCTCTATCCTAATATTTCGCATCGGATTCATTTTATACCTTAATCAGCTGCTTATCTTCTCCTATAATGTAAACATATTTTTGTAATGTGCTAAACTGTTCCTTTTTGGTTTTTACTATCATTTCATCAGATACAAGCTTTCTTTGCACAACATCCACAAGCTCTCCTGTCGTGCCGATATGCCTGCCGCCAACCAGGAAGATGATTGCGCCTTTTTTTACCGGCAGTTTTTTTGTTATGCCTTTGTTGAATTCGAACAACACACTGTCGCCGACCTTGTAATCGGCACCTTTGACAATGCAATTCTTTCCATCGTGGAATGTAAGATTAATCTTTCCTCCTTTCAAAGCATGTTTTCTGATTATCCTACAAATCTTTATTTTTGCTTCTTCAGCGCTTATCTCGTGCAGACAAAGCTTACCTCTGCTGTTAATAGACAACCTGTAATTCAATTTCAAATCAGGAATTTGCAGCACGTCAAACAAACCAAGCATGAATTTAGGCTCTTTAACACGCCGCCCATCGACCAATACCTGCTTTAAATTAAGTATCTTCTTGATTTCGCCTGCCGTCTCTCCTAGTCTCAAAAGATCCCGCAATGCTATAACAATCGGCAAACCCAGCATAAAATTGTGGGCTCCTGGCAAAGGTCTTGCGATGAACCTTATTCTTTTTCTGGATACCGGCCAGGTTTTTGGCGATGTTAGTCTTGCTAAGTGTCTTTTAACCATTTTATTTTTACTTTACCTCTGATTTGAGTTTTTCTTTATCTTTTTCTTTTGTCTCTTCACTTGTCTGTAATTTTTTCTTTTTTTCCGCAGTTTTCCTTCCTTTCAATCTAAGCTTATCATCCATGTTCAAGCTGATAATCATCAAATTGGATGACCGCAATGCCACCGCGACCTCACTGCCGTCTTTTTTTGTCAGCCTTATCTTCTCAAGATAGACTTTATTCCTTTTCACATCAAGCCTTTCGACTTTGGCATCATTCTTCCTGAATTTGCCCCGCAAAACCCTCACTCTGTCGCCGACCCTGATCGGCAGGGTCTTGCGTTTGTGCTTATCCTTCAATTCCTTAGACAAAGTTGCCCCCATAAACTTATTTCTAATATGAAGCGGCGCATTGTATCTGTATTTCCTTTGTTTGCGCACCTGTGTGCTTTTTATCCATTTCGGGGAATATTTTTTCTTCATTTTTTCAGATTATTGTTTTTGATATCTTGGCGACTGCCGGCCATCTTTCTGCAACCTCTTTTGCAATAGGTCCTTTAAACAAGGTTCCCTTAGGATTGCCCTTTTCATCTTTTAGTATGACAACTGCATTGTCTTCGAATTTTATCCTCATCCCGCCAGGTCTTTTGTACTCTTTTCTCTGCCTGACAATCACTGCAGGCACAACCTGTTTTCTTATGTCTTTTGTGCCTTTCTTTACGCTGACCATTACTAAGTTTGCCACTCCGCAGCTTGGAACCCGTTTTTTAACTGTCTTGGCCCTCTTTACGCTAACTATCTTTACCATCTTGGCTCCGCTATTGTCGCAGGTCGGAACCAGGCTCCCTACCATCAATCCTTTGGTTATTCTACTTTTTATTGCTCTCATTTTTACTCAATATGTTGATTATTACGAATCTTTTTGTTTTGCTTATTGGTCTGCTCTCCATAATCTGAACTTCATCACCTTCCTTCGCCTCTATGCATGCAGGATTGTGCACCCTGAATTTCGACTTTCTTTTTTCATATCTTTGATATTTCGGAAGATAGTGCTGTCTGGTTTTTTGCACAGTGGCGGTCTTATTCATCTTGCTGGCCACGACTGTTGCGGTAAACATCTTGCCCCTTAGCTTGAAGCCTCCGTGAAAAGGACAGTGTTTATCGTCCTTGCATTCGGTTTTTGGCGCCGGGGCATCGATTCCTATGTTGTGCTTCATTTTGTTTTCACCTTTTGTTTCATCCTATCTTCAGGTTTTCCTTTCAATAATCTTCCCTCGACCTTCAAGCGGTGTTCAGGAAAATATGCAATCATTATCTGGTCCTTAAGGACCGTTCTTCTCTTTTTGTTTTGCAAGATTACGAATGTGTGCTGGGTTTCGTCTATTATCCTGCCTTCAAGGCCCTCCAAAGACCTGTTTTTTGCTTTCACTATTTTGACGGCAGAGCCAATCAGCTCTCCCTTCACCAAGTTCAATCCTTTTTTCATATTATCGTATTTCGATTGTTTCTGGCGCAAACCCTTGTGAAACCAAAATCTTTTTGATATTTTTAAGATGGTTGCCTTGAAGCTCGATGGTGGTTCCTTTTACAGTTCCTCCACAAGCAAATTTTGACTTGAGTTTCTTTGTCAACTCTTCAATGTCAATCTCTGTCGTGTCTATGCCGGTAATCAAAGTATATATCTTACCGAACTTTCGTTTCTCGGTCTTTATGACAACCTTTTGGCTTTCCTTTGCGATCGTTTCACAAACGCAAAGTTCCTTGGGCAGGCCACATCTGCTACATATATTACTCATTTTTGTTTTCTTGTTGTTTGAATTCTTGCTAATATTTTTCTAATTTGGGCAATCCTGCCTGAATTTTCAGGAGATGCCCCTGTAGCAATTTGAGCGTACAACTTCATCAATTCTTTTTTTAACTCTTGCTCTTTCATCTTTCTGTCTTCTTCGCTTAATTGCATTATTTCTTTGTATCTCATTTTTCCTTAGGTTGCTCTGTTTTTCCCAGTTCTTCTTTTTTCTTAACAGCCCTTTTCTTGCGAGGCTTCTTTTCTTTTTTTGCTTCTTCTTTCTTCCTTGATTTTTCCGTTTCTTTGGTCTGCTTGCTCTTGCTTTCCCCGCTTTCTTCCTGCCCTTCGATGGTCTCTTCTTCTGATTCTTCATCCAACGGTTCTTTTTCACCGCTGCCGATCGTCTCTTCGCCTTCTTCGCTTATCTTCGGAAGTTTTACTGCAGATTTCGCAGCTTCAAATCTCTTGGAAACTTCTGTCTCTTCTTCACCTGTCAATCTTATATCATCGGGAAGCTTGATATTAGGAGGCATTATGCTTACCTTTATTCCTACTGGTCCTGTTTTTAATTCTGCCCTCACCACAGCTTTATCAACATCTAGATATGATGTTGTTCCGCTCTTTTTCAAATAACCCTGATAAAATCTC
>WJKV01000073.1 GCA_014728875.1 Candidatus Woesearchaeota archaeon
GAAAGAGCCTCAGATAAAGAAAAAGCTGGAGCAGATCAAGAAACAAAGGCTCGAGATAGAAGGCATGGAAAAAAGGCTGAAGGCAGAGAGAGAAAAGATTTCCCCCAGACTGAGAGAGCTTGCAAAGAAAGAAGCGCAATTAAAGGAAAAAGAAAAGGCAATATCACAGAAGGATTCAAAACTAAAGACCCTCCTTAGGCAGATTGACCAGAAGAAGGAATCCGTCACTGCGGCCATCAACGAACAAAAGGACCTTCTTCAGGAGAACAAGAAATTCAAGCAGCAATTGATGCAGAAGGAATCCGGTCTGAAGAAGAAAGAAAAGGAAATCGCCTCCAAACTGAAAAAGATCCAGAATGTTGCTTCAAAGAAAGAGAAGCAGATAAAGCAGTACAACCTGCAGCTTGGTTCTCTTAAGGCCAATGTCGAGGCTTTAAGGGAGGAACTAAGCAAGCTGAGGCAGAGAAAGACAGAAAGCGAGAAAGTAATCAATGCAAAAGAGAAGGAATTCGTTGGCATTCTGAAACAATTGGAAGAAAAAGAGAAAGAGCTTAAGGATATTATAAAAGAAAAAGAAGCAGTAGTCAAAAAAGACCGGGCTTTAAGGAAACAGGTCGAAAAGAAGAAAAGAGAGATAGATGAGAAGGAATCCAAGATCAAGCAGAGAGAAAAAGAGATGACAGGTCTTTCCTATGAGCTTGACAAAAAGAAGGCTGCAGTGGAGAAGAAGCTTTCTCTGCTTGAGGAAAAAAGGCTGAAGGTAGAGAATGAGATCCAGGAGCTCGAAAAGACCAAGAAAGAAAGCAGGAATCTTGCAAAACTAAAGGAAAAGGAGCTGATACAGACCATCAACAGGCTCGAGGAGAAAAAGAAGCTCATCGACTCAAAAGAAAAGGAACTCATGGGGACGATAAAGAAATGCAGCGAGACAGAACTCAAGCTCAAGAAGCATGAAAAAGAAATAAAGAACAAGGAAAAATTATTGACCAGCACCTTGAAAAAGATAGAGCTTGCAGAGCAGGCCCTGGAAAAGCATTCCAATGATATTGAGGCCAAAGAGCAGAAGCTGAACGAGCTCGAGCTCCAGGCAAAGACGCACAGTGCGTATGCTCTTGAAGAAGAAAAGAAACTGAAGGCGCTCCAGAAAGAGACAGAGAAAAACAAAGCCCTGGTCGAGGGCAAAGAAAAGGAGCTGCTAAGCACCATAAAAGAGCTGGAAAACAGGCAGAAGGATCTTAAGAAGCACGAGAAAGAGATAATAAGGCA
The DNA here is from genome assembly GCA_014728875.1 of Candidatus Woesearchaeota archaeon. Classification (GTDB taxonomy): domain Archaea; phylum Nanobdellota; class Nanobdellia; order Woesearchaeales; family WJKV01; genus WJKV01. The sequence goes on from WJKV01000073.1 coordinate 1,267, forward strand.
GGAAAAGAAATTCGCCCAGATCCTGAGCAAGACAAAAGAGAAAGAGTCCAAAATAAAACAGCTAACTGCCTCTGAAGAAAGGCTGATCAAGAAGAAAGAGCAGAAGATAAGCGATCTTCAGGAACTGGAGGCAAATGTCAAGGCGTACGGTCTTGAGGCAGACAAGAAGAAATCTCATTTGAAAGAGCTTGAGAAAGAAGTGGACGACAAAAGAAAACTTGTAGATGAAAAGGAAAAAGAGCTTCTCGGAACGATAGATAAACTGAATGCCAAGCAGAAAGAATTAAAGGCCATCCAGAAGGAACTGTTTGTAGAAGAGCAGGAAGCAAAGGAGAGCATAAAGGAATTGAACCAGAAGGAAAAAGAGATGGCAATGAAGCTGGCAGAATGGGTCAAGAGAGAGCAGGGCCTCACTTCCTCGATCTCAAGATTAGAGGCGGACGAGGGCAGCCTGAAAAAGGAGATAACTACAAAGCAGGAGACTTTGATGAATCTGGAAGCGCAGCTGAAAGCAAAAGAGAAAGAGGTTGTTGACGCCATCAACAAGATGGACAAGAAAGAAAAGGAATTGAAGGATACAGAAGCCTGGTTCGAAGCAAAGGAAAAGGAATTCAAAGAGAAAGAGAGCGAATTCCTCAGGATGCAGAAAGAATTCATGATAGAACAGGAAAATGTCGAGGAGAAAGGAAACTTCCTTATGGACAAGGAATCAGAGCTTAAATCAAAAGAGAGCGACCTGAAGAAAAGAGAAAAGGAGCTGGACAAACTGATTACCGAGTTCAAAAAAGCCAAGCGGGGTGCAGAGCAAAGGGAAGCAAAAGTAAAGAAAGTCAAGGAGATCAGGGCCAATCTTCCCGCTCTTGAAAAGAAGTACAAGGAAATGACAAAGAAAGTCGATTCGGTGCAGAATGAACTGGACAAGCTACTTCAGAGAAGGGAAGAACTGGCAGAATGGGACAGGATCCTAAAGGGTAGAGAAGAGAAGCTGGACGCAGACAGGGAAGCCCTGAAATTGAAAGAAGAAAGTTTGATGGGCCAAAGGGCAAAACTGATAGAGCAGCAGGTTGCAACCGAAGAACACATGCTGAAGACCTTCAAGGAAGAGGAGCCTGCAGTAAAGCCGGGCAAATATCCTGAGATATACATGCTTATCAAAAGGATAAACAAGGAAATACAGAAAGGGAACATTGATTCTGCAAGAGATCTGTATCAGGATCTGATGAGCAAGTACAATCAGATAAGCGAAGACCTTGAAGAAAAGCAGAAGATCTACAATGAGGTCATGAAACTGCATTCCGACATTAACCTCGCATTGTTAGAATAAAAATATAACTTTTTCTTTTTTAATAACAATACAACATAAACGATAAAAATAGAAATCAAGTCTTGAAATAAAGATAAAGTAACACTGCGATCAGAATTACAAACAAGAATATATAGATTAATGAAAAAGAACTGAACGAAGTTGGCAGATCATACAGTTGCGAGCCTGTCGCATCTGTCAGTTCCTGGCTGCCTGAGAAATTGAACAGCATAACAACAACAAATACAGCTATAATGAAGCCCGTGATAAACAGCACTTTTCTAACACCTTCTTTGTCCGCCATATTGAATATAGATAGAGATGCAGATTTATAAGCTTTTCTGAGAATCTTTAGAATTCACAGCTTACAATGCTGTCTGTTAAATCTATTTTATTCTTAATAAAATGGTTGGTTGTCCATATGTTTGTCCTGCAGTGCTTGCTGATCTCTGTGACCTTGTACTTTCCTCCAAAAATCAGCCACGGCACCAGCCCGTCTCCCAGATACCTGTCGACGGGCGCATTTAAGTTAAGCTGTTTTATCAGCCTTTCTGCAGCTTCCAGCCCTACTTTCTCTGCACTTTTCTTCAGCTCTCCGAGACAGTCTGCGCCGATGCGTATAGGATTTACAGCGTCAATCTCATCAGAATCTGTGGAGCATATTGCCCAGAGCGTAATCCCGCACCCTGTGGAATGCGTATTGCTGTATTCCTGCCTTATGTCTACAGGCACATCCAATGATTTTAGGGAAACACTTGCTCTTTCTGCCATCCTTTCTGCAACCTCTCTTTTTTCCAGCGACTGCGCAGAATGAGCAACACCTTTTATCTGTATCAGCTTGCCTTTCTGCATCAGGTCTATCCGGGGAACATTCTCATGCACTTCCTTGATGAACTCTTCAAAATCAGAAAAGCTGCTTCTTTTGAATCTCGGATTGACTGCCAGCTCTATCTCGCCCCCGCCTTTTGGATAATATCCCCTTTTTAATAGTTTTATATCTAGTTTCTTGACGAACTTCTGCAGATGCGGAAAATATATTTCTTTAAGATAATCGAACGGCTGGCTCCAGGCGACATCTGTCCCTCCTATCAGGTTGATTGTGCACGGCTTGTTTGCGAAGCACAGAGGAAGTAGTATTGCCTGCAGGAGCAGGGTCGTGCTGCCTGCTGTTCCTATGTCCATTGTCATGCTCTTTGCTTTAAGCTTTCCAGGTTCATAGGTCAATTCTGTGCTTCTAACTTCAACAGGGTTTGTCTTTGCATCGCACAGATCCTTCAAAGTCTTGATGGCTGTCAGATGCTGCGGTTTCAATCCTGGCTGGGATCTTCCCAATCGTATATTATCTATTTCAAAAGACCGGCTGCTCAATGTGCTCAATGCAAGCGCGTTTCTGCATATCTGTCCTCCCCCTTCAAGATAATTTCCGTCTAGATGCAACATAGAAATAAAAATCAAGTTGTGAATTATAAATCTTGCTGTTTAAAAGCCATATCAATAGCCAGTAATGTTTATATAGTAGAGAGGCATTTTTAATTAAAAAGTTGAAGGTGATAATATGAGAAGACTGGCTATTTATGCGATATTCTTGATCTCTATAATCATTATAAGTTCTGCTCTTGTTTATGCACAGGCTGAAGAAAAAGAAGAAGAATTATCAAACACAGGCTATTTTGTCTGGGGGGAGTATGATCCTGCAAGAGTTGCGACCTTGTTCATCCTGGGTCTGTTCCAGTACAAAAAATCAGCTCCAGAAGATGAATTAAAGGCTCTTGTATTGGTGGGAAAGATACTTCCAAAGGTTATTCTGGAACCTGCTCCTTTGATTTTCAGGGCTGTGCTGGTCGGCGAGGATAAAGTTGTTCCTCCAGAAGAAGCACCCCCTGAAGAAGAGCCTCCAGAGCCAGAACCAGCACCAGAACCTGTCCCGCCAAGACCAAGACCTGCCCCGGGACCGGGCGCACCGCCAGGACCTGAAGAGCCAGAACCGGCACCAGAACCGCCAAGGATTACAATCGGAAAAGATCCTACAAATCCTGCAACAATTCCGTTGTACGGCGAATTATTCTGCGAAGACGGAACTCCTGTAAGCGGAGCTACCTATACCTTTACGATTGAATGCGAAGAAACAGGCCTTATTTTTTCGAGCAATTCAGTCACAGCAACCACAAACAGCGAAGGCATAGCACAAACATCAATAACAGCATATTTCAAACCGCCAGGACCATATCCTGAGACTGAATTCACAGTAAAAGCAGAAGTTACATCGATACCTTCGAATCCATGTCCAGGCTCTACATTGCAATATACTACAGCGACAACTTCCACAATAATTGCAGTTGATCCTTGATTCGCTTTTATTGGCTTTTTTCCTTTGATTTTTTCTTTTCCTTCTTTTGTTCAGAAAGATTTAAATATCTGATTTTATTGTTATTCAGGAAACAGGTGATTAGATGAGTAAAAAATTAGGCTTGTTATTTATTTCAATCATGTTAATCTCTTTATTCTCTATTAGTGTTTATGCTGCTCCTGATCCAGGAATAGAACTCACAGAGAGGGAAGCGAAACTGATCTTTCAGGGAGCTGGAGCTCCGCAGGGGCCTGTTGCTGCTGCTGTTTTCGGCCTGTTCAAGTACATAAAAGCAACGCCTGAGGAAGAGGTCAGTACAGACAATATGCTGAAAAGCATGGCAGATGAGGCTTTTGAAGGTGCAAAATTCGGTGCAGAGCTGGTGGAAGAACCTGAAGAAGCAGTTCCAGAAGAAGAACTGCCTCCTGAAGAGGAAATGCCTCCGCCAAGCGAAGCACCGCCAGAAGAGATCCCGCCAACAGCAGAGCCTCCTACCGAGCCAAAAGTGCCAGACCACTGTAATAATGAAGAACTGGATGCAGAGAAAGGCGAGATTGGCATAGACTGTGGCGGTCCTTGCGAGATCTGCGATCCAGAAGAGACAGGCATTCCTACAAACTCGATATTCCCAGAGCCAGAATGCACAAATATACCTTTGGAGCTGTCGATTGTGTGCGAAGACACAGGCGAGCTCATCTCAGGAAAAAACAGACTTTCCATAAAGAAGCTCGATACTGACAAATTCTATGCAGGAATAGAGATTGACGGCGAAGTCAAGGATTTCCCGCAGGAAGTGGAAATCACAGGGGATAATGACAAGCCTGACAAGTTCAAGCTCTGCATAAAATACCTTGGAGAATTCCCGTCAGAGATGAACAGTTATAAGATGGAACTGAAAGTTGAAGTCACAGAATACAACAAGAAAGAATGCGCAGGAGAGGTAGAACAGTCTGTATACTACATTGTGCAGCAGCTCGTCCCCGCTCCTAGACCAGGTACAACCGAATGCTGCCCAGAAGGCTTCTACTGGGACAAGTTCGAGAAGATGTGCATAATTGAAGGCTGTGACATAAGATGCCCAGAAGAATACTTCTTAACAAAGTATTGCAGTTGCATCTCAGATGACTGCACTCTAGAATGCCCAGACGGAAAGATGCTGAAGCAGGCAGCTGGTGAAGACTGTAAATGCGTCGACATACCTGCAAATGCTCCTAAATGGACAGAACCGCCTGCAGTTTGCGCGCCAACAAAAGAAGAAGAACCAGCACAGCCGTCGCCTGCACCAGCAACCACTCCAACACCTACTACCTGTGAAGAGGATGTTTATTGCGGTGCTTGGACCTATTTTGTGGGTCCGCCGTTATGCAGCTGCTCACAATGTTACATGTGCACTCCGCCAATCTGGGGCACTGAAGGTGGTCTTTCGCCGAGCGCCACGCCGAATACTTTGATTTGCGCAGAAGGAAAGACCTTCACTACCAGCTGTTATTACAGCTGCAAGCAGTCAGGCATAAAAGAAGGAATAAAATCGTTCACACAAGGTCCTTGCGAGAGCGACTGGCAGCAGATACTGCAGCCAAATACAAAATACTACGGCCCTAATTACTAAGTTTTTCTACAGGAATCTGTACGGATCTGTTTCTGTCTGATTGATCTCTTTTGCTCGTTCAGGATCATTTAAAAAACTCTCTTCTTGAAATTCTTGTTCTCTGCCTTCGAAAGAATGCGCGCCTGTGACGTCTGTTAAATCGTCTAGAAATATCGCAACATGGATAGAAGCAAACACAATAATGATGATAAACAGTATCAATGATGTTTTTCTCATGTTTTCGCGGTTCTTCTCACTTCAAGGATAGTGTCTTTCAGTTCTCCGCCGCATTTATCAATTCCGCCGGCAAGGCTGTTGATAAAGTTCACATCAAATTTCCCTTCTTCATAAGAGCATTCCATCTTCAGGCCTGTAAACAGATTCTTGACTGCATCCGGTTCTGCTTCGCTGAAGCCTATAATTTCCTTTTCCAGCACACAGTCATTTGTCCTGAATTTGAAAACCGCAGTTCCGAGAGTCTTACTCATCACAGCATTCTCACAGTCGTTTGCATATGCAATAAAGCACGCACTGTCCTCTCCGCAATTCGCAGGCATCATAAAGAAATATAACAGGCCGAGCAATGCGACAATCACAACAACCAGGACGTACCAGGTTACATGATGCTTGTGCTTGGGCGTCATCCTGACTTTTTTTCCCGCAGGTTTGGATGGTTTGGTAGGTTTGACAGATTTAGAAGGCTTTGCAGGTTTTGCAGGTTTTTTAACAGGCTTTCTTTTCTGCGGTTTAAAAGAAGGAAACAATCTCTTCTTTTCCGGTTTTTTATGCTTCTCTGTTTTTTTAGACTTTCTTGCTTTTTTTCCTTCTAAGGTTTCAGCTTTCTCAATAATCTGCTCTTCTAATCTTTCTTTTTTGAAAGGTTTGACAGGCTTGAATTTCTTTATCTTTTTAGGCTTTGTTTCTGGCTTGTATTTTATCTTAGGTTTTTTTGCAGGTTTTTTTGGCACTGTTTTAGGCATCTGTTTTATTGCAGCATTCACCAAATTCCTGGGAGCGCCGTTCTTTATCAAGGAAGCCTTGATCTCATTTACTCCGTAGCCTTGTGATCTCAATTCTTTGATGTAGCTCTTTAAAATGTCAAGTTTTAATTTGCTTATATCATCCATAGCCATACTATTATCACCTAAACTCTAGTTTTGACCTTATTGTACAGGTCCATATAACGTTTGTAGATCTCTGGTTTTTTCGCAGGATCCAAGCGCTTGTACATCTCGCTTATCTGGTCTATCAATTCGTGAACTTTTGGAATATTATTCTTTTCTAAGTTTACATATGCGTCGGATATCAATTTATTTATTTGTTCCTTGCTGACAGGCGCTCCTTTGATCGGTTTTGCAACAGGAGAAGCCACTGTGAAAGATACTGGTTTTCTCGGCTTGCCTGGCTTGGGCGGCCCGAGAACAGTCGGTTTCTTCTTGAACATTCCAAAGATCTCTTTGTGCTGTTTGAGTTCATATATCAAGACTCCGACCAAACCGCCCAGCACTATCAGGATAAGAATCCATAGCCACAGAACAGAAGGCTTCTTTTTTACTTTAGGTACTTCGATTACAGGCTTCACACACTCAGGGCACGGTCCTCCGCAGTCAATACCTTCTTCGCCCTGGTTCTGGATGCCGTCAAAACAAGTTTCGCAAGAATCAGGGCAGTAGCCTCCGCAATCTATACCTTCTTCTCCAAAGTCGCGGATTCCGTTCGAACATAATTCTGTTATGTTTCTTGTTATTTCGGGGATAAAGACAGTTGTCGCCCTTCCTCTTCTTCCTCTGCCGCCTCCTCCGCCTCCTCTTCTTCCGATAACTCCGCCTCCGCCTCCATCATCAGGCGGTGGTGGTGGTGGCGGCGGTGGCTGCCAGCTTCCTATATTCAGATTGACTGTGTAATCTATCCCGTCCCATTGCGGATTCGCCACATTTGCATTGTTTATCCTGAAATCCAGGATGTCTAAAGGTTCTACTACGCATCCAGCCCCCCCGCTTCCTATCTCGATGCTGTAGATTCCTTGATAACAGCCGCTGAAATTGCCGGCAGGAGAACTTCTCAGCAAAGTGCCATTCACATCATAAACATCAAGACTGCCGTCCGGCCCGCAAAGGCCAGAGTAAACAACTGTTTTCTCGCAGTCTGCGCTTGCATTCATTCCCAAGAAGATAAATATGACTAGACAAACAACAGCCAATATTCCTGTTTTTGTTGCTCTAGTCATTGTTTTTATTTTATTTTTGTTTTGCCGGTTTATTATCTTTTTTTATGCATCTTTCTGTAATGATGATAAGCTCCGTATACGATTATGAAGATTATTAATATCGCCAGCAAAGTGGCTACAAATACAACATAAGATTTCTTTGCAGGCGGCACCAAAGGTTTTTCCACTTCGCCCAGATCAAGATTGACAACAGAAGGATGCGGCCTCCATTGCGCTCTCGCAAGTTCGTTCGTGTTAAGCTCGAACCTGATTGTTTCTCCTGTTCTTACTGTACAATCTTCTTCGTCCCCTCCTGGAACCTGTACAGTGAAATAATTGTTGAAACAGCCTTTTTCAGCACCATACAGATCTGTAACAATAAGGTTGTTCTGCTCATCATAAACCTTGATGTCCCCATCGTACTCGCACGCTCCGTAATACCGTACGAACTTAGTGTCGCAAAGCGCGCTGACAGCGCTTATCTGCAGCACCAACAATAGCAAGAACAGGATGCCAATTCCAAAAATCCTTTTGTTTCTGTTTTCCATTTTTGTATTTGTATTTTTTATCCTTTATCTATTTCCCTTGTGGTTGAATGCCAAAGTATCTGTCCTGTTCATTTCCAGCCTGTATCCTTTTCCGGGCATCAGCTGCTGGAGAGCCAATGTCTGGCTCAGGTTCCCAGGAAGATTCGGCACATAATCCTCGCTAGCAATAGCTTCTGCCTGCGTTTCTGACAGGTTCTGCGCGAGCGCATTCTCATAAGCATGTACATTGAAATGTTTTATCTTGATGTAATTCTGGTCGAATGGTGATGTCTGTTCATCATCACTTACCAATGCAATGACAGTGTTCAAGGCATAAACAAGAGGATAACCGAACCAGTTGTCCTTGAGATATACGTCCGTCTCGTACATCGGCATATTAGTATCATAGACAAACTCTCCAACATTGATCAGGGTATCGTCAGCTGCAACCTTTATCGCGTACAGTTCTCCAAGATCTGCAGTATACAAGTCATAAACATCTGTGTATGAATAAAGTCTGCAGTCTGCAACAGGATCGTATAATTTGCTCGCATTGATCACAGCCTGCTGCACACCGGCTCCAAGACCTATTGCAGTAAGGAAATCGTCCATGACAAAAGTTCTTATCTCTTCATAATTGCCTATAAAATTCTGGGCCCCGCAGTAGATGAATTGCGGCGGGCTGTACTGTGCATTGTTCAGCCCCATGCCTGTACCAATGCTCTTGAAGACTTCATGGACAGAATTGTAATAAGGTTTCAATGGAAGGCTGATTTCATTGAATTTCTGGCTTGCGCGCACAGGAATCTCATATTTTCCAACAGTCTCTGATGATAATGCGCCTGCGGTCGGCGCGCCAGGCACTGCAGAACAGATAGACATGACTTTATAGTATCTTTCAGGATAATGCTGTGCATTGGTGTCTTTGTAGTTGGAAAGGGTTGATGGAAGCGTGATACCGAACTGGTTGCACGCTGCCATGAATTCAGGAGAACTTGAAGAAACATCGCTTGTACTGTTCAGATTGCCGACAGGACATATTGCGAACGAAGTTACATTATACTGTGTTGAAGGCATTGTCCAGCTCAGATTGACAGATGTAAGGTCATCGTCCAATACTGCGATTAGATTCTGAGGGGGTGCGCAGCCGAATGTTGCATTATTGCAGTAAACTTCTACTTGAGTGGTCGCCATAGAGATTGTGGCTCCGTCAAACACATACACAGTGGCAGTAAAGAAAGTATGATTTAAGGAGGTATTGTATTGATGCGTTACAGTATTGCTTATGCTCATCGAAGACAATCCTCCCGGTGGCAACGGCGGAATGAACGGCTGATAATTTGGCGGAAAATAATACAGCTGTCCATTTATCAATGCAACATACGCTACGATTGTCACATTGCCGAAAGGAGGAACACTAATTGTCAGAGTCTGGTTTCCATAGAAAGTAATATTCCATCCAGGCACTGTCCATCCTGTGCTTACATTTCCGCCAGGGTCTGTGTCGTTTGTTACATTCGTCGATATAGAGCCGTTGATAATCAATGGCGGCGGCAAAGGCAGCCTATAAGTGGTATTGCCGATTGTCAGATTAAGATTAGTATAATTGCCTCCGACAGGCATCGACGGGATCAAGCCAGTAACATTGCCTGGTGGCGGCGGCGATGATGGCAAAGGCAGCCTGCAGGTTCCTTGGTAAGGGATAATCCAGGTTTGGCCTGCCAATTGTCTTATTTGTGTTGTTGTATTGTAAGTCATATTTGTGTTAGGATCTGTCGCAGGCAAAGGCAAGGCCCCTGACATGTCGCAGTTTCCCGACTGGCAGTCATTATTGTTCCAGCACGACAATGCCTGAGGATTATTCAGAGGAGGGCATCCCCCGCAAGGACCTCCGCAGTCCAGATCAGATTCATTTCCATCCCATACATTGTTAACGCAGTGTATTGGCGGCGGTGTCGGTATCGGCACTGGAACAGGGACCGGCGGTGGCGGCGGCGGCGCTGGCAGGCCCACATCGCCGAAATGGAACAGATAGTATAAATTATCCCCGTCAGGATCGAATGCATTCGCAGTCAAAACAAAATTACTGCCGCACCATTTGGGCCCGTCATTGGTAAAAGATAAGATCATGGGCGGCCTGTTGCCGATTATCACACTGTCATTCACAGGATTCCCATAGCAGTATCCGTCAAAGGGCCTGACAACAACAGTGATAATGTCTCCCCGATTTTTAGGTCCGTGGTATACGCCAATCGGATTTTGGATTGTGTAATTTTCAACGAGGTTGCCGTTCCTGTACCAGTTGTAATTGAAGCTAGCATTATCTCCGTCAGGATCATTGAATCCTGTTGCATTGGCAGTTATATTAGTATCATTAAATGCAGGTTTGCTGATATAGACTGCGCTCATGTTAGGGCAGGTATTGTTTGGCGGCACAGGAGGAGGTGTTGGTGCTGGCGGCGCAGGCGGCGGCTGAGGCGGCGTTGCATTCGTTATATTTGCAAGCTGACAGAACATGTCGCAGCCCAGTGTTCCCGGAGGTTCGCATTCTTCTGTCATATTATAGAAAATGTAAGGAGGAGTGTGAGGTACTGCAACCCTAAATCCAAACTGGACAACACCGTCGCCGCAGTATTCTATCTTGCATCCAGGATAACTGCAGCCGTCCCCGCTTATCTGGTTTCCGTCGTCACAGTCTTCTCCAAGACCTGTCTGCAGATACCCGTCTCCGCAGTATGCACTTGATGCTTTCGGAGGATCTTGCCTGTTCGTACATTTGCATGTCTTTGCAGGGCATTCTATCCTGCTCCAAGTGGCAGGGTTAAAAAAAGGCAGGCACGGTGGAATCGACATCTGTCCGCCATGTTCGCATTCTTCTGGAGGGGAAATCATACCGTCACAGCATCTTGCAATTTCAGGCGGTTTTGGTATGCATTTACAAGTATAACTGTCACAGACCATGGATGGAGGACATCCTCTGGTTCCAGGATCTCCGCATTCTTCTCCTGGATCTGCAACACCGTTCCCGCACTCAAGCCTGCAGAATGGGTCGCATCCATCCCCTCTTGCATTATTTCCATCATCACATTCTTCGCCGGGATCCTGCTGGCCGTTACCGCAATTGGCTACATTGAATGTTCCAGGCATCACCCAATACGCCCGAGGATTCGACGGACCCGGTGTTGGAGTGACGGGTGTAGGACTCGGCGTCGGTGTGGGCGCTGTCGGTGCTGTCAATATTGTCAATGCCCTGCTCGTCAGCAGTTGATTGTTAAGGTTGGTTGCGTACGCAGAGATCGTAACCGCTCCTGACTGGTTAGGCGCATTATACACAGTAGTATATTGGCCGAAAGCATCAGTTGTTCCTGAAGGCTGTACAAGACTTCCAAATGACGGGTTTGAAAGAGCAAGATTCACAGCAATGTTAGGAATCTGTCCGTATGCAGTATTTACATCCCACAACTGTAGAGTCACATTAACCTGTCCGTTAGGCTGTGCAAAAGAAGGATTGAAAACTATGACTGTCTGCTGCGTATCCAAATCAAGCTGCAAAGGATTTCTGTTCTGCTGGACTTCTGTGCCGTCATTTACTCTATCCCCGTCAGTATCAGGATTGTTCGGATTTGTTCCGTACTGTGCTTCCTGTGCATCTGTAAGCCCGTCATTATCAGAATCCTGTGCGCAGACAAAAGAACTAGCTAAGATTAAGAACATAGATAATATTACCACTATCACTAAAAGTCTTTCGAATTTCATTCCATCAACCCTTTTCTACTAAATAGCAACGATTCTTCCTTTATAAATGTTTCCAAATTTTATATAGAAAACGGCTGATACGGCAAAATAGAACTTTTATTCGAGCTTGGTTATTGTTTTTCCCTTTGTTCGTATGCTGACTTTTTTATTGTGCTCGATATCAATTCCCTTGAGCATGTCTTTCTTCATGCTCTGCACTTTGACTGTCTTGTTGTCCACTTTTACCAAATCTCCTTTGACAAATTCAGGGCACCTATACAAGATATTTACTCTGTAAACATTCTTTCCTGTGAGCTTGTCTCTTGTGAAAAGTTTTGCGCTCTCCTTCAGCTCGCCGCCGAACTGTTCATATAACAATTTTCCGACTTTTTTGCTGAATTTATTGTTGCTGCTGTAGAAATCAACCCCTCCTCTCACTTTTGTTTCTTTTGCAATAAAATGCTCGCTTTTCTCGAACTGTCTCCTGACAAAGTCAAGAACTTTCTTGTTGGGATTTCTTATCTGCAGTATGCCCTGAAAATAAGTGCTCGGCAGTTCTTTTTTCTTTGCTTCTTTTTTCTCTTTCAATTCAGTCAAAGACTTTTTTCTTCTGCTTTTTCTTATGTCTCTTCTTTTTCCCATATCAATCTTCTAAGCACAGATGCTTTTTAAAAGTTGCTGTGAAAATAAATGCAAAGCCTTAAAAAGACCCGGCCTTTTTGGCATAAAAATGACCAGAAGCTGGAGATCTGTTTTAAGGCAAATCTGGAGATTCTTATGGCATGACAATAGTGTTTGGAGCTGGATTGTAAACATTATCCTGGCTTTTGTGATAATAAAATTCCTTATCTATCCGGGCCTCGGCTTGTTATTGGGCACTGGATATCCAATAGTCGCAGTTGTCAGCGGCAGCATGGACCATCATGTTTCAGCGACCGGCGACATATGCGGCAAGCATCCGCTGAACTATGAAACCGAGGATTTCTGGTCTGTCTGCAGCGACTGGTACAAGGAAATAGGAATAACAGAAACAGATTTTGCAGAATTTCCTTTCTCCAATGGTTTTAGGAAAGGCGACATCATTGTGCTTAAAGGCAAAAGCCCAAAAGATATAAATATAGGCGACGTTATCGTGTTCACAGCCAAGAATCCAAAAATAAAGACCGATCCCATCATCCACAGGGTCGTAGAAATACAAAAAAGCAACAGCAATTATGTATTCAAAACAAAAGGAGACCATAATGCGGGGAGCTGGGACGATCAGGTAATCGGAGAAACAGAAATAACAGAGAACAGGATTCTGGGAACCGGCTGGTTTAAGTTGCCTTGGTTAGGCTACTTAAAGATTGGATTTGTAAAAATCATAGGGTTGTTAAGGTGAGCTATTATGAAATTTTGTCCGAAATGTAAATCTTTGATGCTTCCGAAAAAGCACGGAAGCAAAATTGTAATGACCTGCACTCAATGCGGCGCAACAGATGATAAGGCAGAAAATATCATTCTCAAAGAAAAGGTAAAAAAGAAAGGCAGGGCAATCGAAGCGATCGAGCCTGAACAGGAAGAGACACTGCCGACCACCAATGAAAGCTGTCCGAAATGCAACAATACAGAAGCTTATTATTGGTTATTGCAGACAAGAATGTCGGATGAAGCGCCGACAAAGTTC
>WJKV01000074.1 GCA_014728875.1 Candidatus Woesearchaeota archaeon
CTCTTTTTTCTTTTTCTTTTTTATCTTCTGTAATTTCTGCTGCAGAGCCCATGCCCGTACCTCCTGCATATAATCCTCCTCTTACTTGCTGTCTTGCTTGCTGTCTTGTCTGCCGGCTTGCCAGCCTTCTGGATTCTGCTTCATCCAGCCTTGTTCCTCTTATCCCTCTTCTCCAAGTAGGGCTGTGCCTTCCGCTGTTGGCAAACAATGAGGATTCATTTCCAGTGCCGGCTGTTGCATACAAACCCTGCCCTCTTTGCATTCTCCCCTCTCTCTGTTCTTTCTGCTGCCTGTATTGCTCTGCAACTCTCTTATATTGGTTGAAAGTATAATTTGGCCTGGAATATGTCTGAGAATGATAGCTTGAGTCTGCAAACAATCGTCCGGAACTTCCATTTGCATAGACTCCTCCTGCTTCTGCAGCAGTTCCAAACGCAGCAAGAGCTCCAAATGCAGACAGGCCAAACAAAAGTCCTTTGCCTATTGTTTTTACTCTGTTTTCAAGGTTTCCTTTGAAAAAATTTCTGACCCCCAACTTATTCAGCTCTTTCAAGTTTTTCCTGCACCCTCAGATAATCTCTGTGTGCAGCATTAAATCCGTCTCTTCCTCTGCTCTTCTTTTCTGCAGTATAGAACCATATCAGCGCCTGGTTCAGCAGGCCTCTGTATTGATTTTCATCGTATTCGCCGTGGAACCTGAACCTTCTCTTGTATATGTCAGCCAGCCTCTCATACAGCTCTCCCTGTTTGCATAACAATTCTTCCAGGAACTGTGAATCTTTCAGTTTTCCTTCGACATAATGGCAGCCTATATCCTCTAATTGGCTTATTCTTCCGCCGACCTGGTCTATTCTTGCAACACCTTCAAGAGCAGCAAGAAATCTTTCACCGCCATGATTCTTTATCATTGTCTGCACCATTGCCTGCGCATAACTCGCCATTGCATTATAGACACTGACATCAGAAGGCAGCTTTTTCTGCGCAAACCATTGATATTGATTCCTGCTGATTCTTCCTATGTTCTCGTACACTGCCTGCAGATGCTCCATCTCTTTCCGGGCCAGCAATTCCAAGGCCCTGCTTGTCCATTCTGGATTCTTCTTCTGGATGTATTCTGACAATAATGCAGCTTCCAGTGTAGCTTTCCTGGTAACATACAATTCAGCAAGAGAAGTATTGTCGCGCACATACAATGCACCGTCCTTGCCAAGCTCAAAACCGCCGACATCAAACAAAAGACTGTCCTGCTCTTTTTCGTCTTTGCATTCCACCAGCCTGCATTTCTTGTTGGCTGAATTTATTTCAATCACACTCTGGAATAATCCGCAGCACTGCCCGTACAGTCTAACCCTGTTTTTGAATTTCTCTATTTGGGATTCAAGGCTAGGATCGAATTTTTCCTTGCCCAATCTCTCATACAAGTTTTTGAATATCTCAAAAGCAGCAGCATAGTCCCTTCTGGTTCCTTCCAGATGAGATAGTGCATAAGCAAACTGCCTTATGCCGGGAAAATCTTCAGGATGAGTAAGCATGCTGTTTCGTATCTGTTCTCTTTCAATCCTGTAGGCAGCTTCGTTCCTGCCAGGAGTTGTTCTTATTTCCTGTGTGAAATGATTGTGTCTGTCTCCGAACACAATTGCGTCTGTTGTCTGGCTGCTGATGATGTGGTTGGAAGGTCTGTCTATCAGTTCCGGGCCAGAGCAGCCCATAGTAAAAGCTAAAGTCACGGTCCCAACACTTAAGATAACAATTTTTTCTAGACTCATCATATGCCCCCAATATACATCTAAAGAACCCCTTTTATCACTAGTAAGTAAAGATAAGTTATATATAAATCTTACGCAGAAAGCAGACCCATTGGACAAGCTCTAATTCGTTAAGATTCTACAAGAATGAGCCGTAATTCCCAATTTCTTCATTCACTGGTCATTGGACAGCTGGCTGAACAGGGTTTAAATAACAATCAGGCATCCTAATTCATGAAAAAGGAGGTGCAAAAATGTATGTATACAGGTCAGGAGATCCGGATTTCATAAGAAAACTGTTCTATGAACAGGTCAAGAAGCAGACTTTGCAGACTGCAAAAGGAAAGGCTAGCACATTCGACATGCAATTCAGTGAAAAATGGTCAAAGAGGTGATTCAAATGATATATGACGAAGGCATGTATTTTGACGATGAATTCGAGGAGTTATTTGGCAGTGATATTTATGAAAGGCAGAGTTTAGATCAGAACAATGAGAATGAAGAATTGGATCTGGTAGGAGAAGGATTCATGCAAGGGTATATTGATGCAGGTTATGCAGAATAAAGACGAACAAGAATGAAACTAACAAAATTCCTTAGGTCGCGACAATTAAACTGGACAGAATTCCAGTCAAATTGCGAGCATCCTCCTTTGAAATAAAATCCGAAAAGGAATTGGGGGTGAAATAAGATGAATAAACCAGAAAAACAAATCAGCACAGGAGCTATCCAGGCTTCTGTTTGGAACAATGTGAAAGGAGACATTAATTTCAAGACGATCTCCTTGACAAGAAGATATAAAGACCAGAACGGCAAATGGAAGTCGAGCTATAATTTAAGACTGAACGACCTGCCAAAAGCCCAGCTTGTGCTTGCGAAAGCATACGAATATCTTGTCCTGAAACAAGAAGCATACGAACCAGGCATCGAAGAAGAAACAGCAATCTGAAGAACTCATTTGCGTAAAGTTTAAATATTCACCATAGTAGATAAGATAGCATGAAGGTAATCAATAAGGACGAATTCAGGATAAATAAGCTCGAATTCTTTAACCAAATAGTGGACGGCGCAGTTTTTGTTTATCCCACTGATACAATATATGGCCTGGGTTGCAACGCAGAACTGAAAGATGCAGTGCACAGGCTGAGGCAGATAAAAGAAAAGATGGATCAGCCTTTCAGTGTCATTGCTCCTTCTAAAGAGTGGATCCTGGCGAACTGTAAGGCAGGACCAGAAGACCTGAAGGATCTTCCAGGGCCTGTAACACTTATTCTCGACCTGAAGAACGATAAATGCGTAGCGCCGAATGTCAATCCAAAAGGAGGTACGATTGGTGTCAGAATGCCTTTCCATTGGATCAGCGGAGTTGTCAGCATCCTTGGCGTTCCTATAATAACCACCAGTGTAAACA
>WJKV01000075.1 GCA_014728875.1 Candidatus Woesearchaeota archaeon
AGCTTAAAGGAACAAAACCTGTTTCCCACAAATTCGGGGAATTCAAGACAAGTTTTGGAGAAAAAGAAAAAACTCCGACATCGCCCCCGCCGATCGCAGAGCATCCGCTGAGAGAGGCGCCTTTGAAGATGGAACAGCCAGGCACCATAGACAAGGACCTAGAGATCATATCCAGCAAACTGGATGCCATAAAAGCGCAGATTGAAAGCATCAACCAAAGGCTGGCGAACCTGGAAAGGATTGCAGCGGCAGAACAGAGCGGAACAGAAAGAAGATGGTGAGGGCCGGGGAAATCAAGTGGAAGCACAAGTTCTTGATATTATTGATAACTGTCATGATCATCGCTGTAGACCAGATGTTCAAATTCCTGACGAGCAGGCTTGAACAGTCGATACCCATAATAAAGGATGTTCTGCACATAACTTTTGTGCAGAACCTTGGCGCAGGTTTCGGCACACTGCAGGGAAAGTGGTGGTTCCTTGTCGTTATTTCACTGATTGCTTTTGCAGTGACTTTCTATTATTTCCTGAAGACGAGAAAATTTTTCCTAGAGATAATACTTGCAATACTGCTCGGAGGAATCCTCGGTAATCTTATTGACAGGATAGTCTTCGGTTTTGTGAGAGATTTCATAGATTTCAGGATATGGCCTGTGTTCAATATCGCAGACATAGTCATAACAATAAGCATCCTGCTGCTGATATTTTATTTCTGGAAAGAAAAATAGATTTTATAGAATTATCTTTTTCTTCTGGTTCTTTTTGATTTGGTTTTTCTCTTTGTTTTTTTACTTGTTGACCTCTTTTTAGTTGATTTTCTTTTTGTTTTCTTTCCTGCTTTTCTTTTGGCAGACTTCTTTGTCTTTGTTTTTCTTTTTGATGTCTTTTTTCTGGCTGCTGCTTTCTTTCTGGTCTTCTTGGCTTTTTTTCTTCCTGCAGGTTTTGTTTTCTCTGTTTTTTTGTCTTCTTTTCCATAGACTTCTACAGCTGGAATGTTATTGCCGACACCGTCAAGTTCTTTTTTTATCTGCTCTGCTTTTCTTTCTAATTTAACAGCCCTTTTTTGCCTTTGTTTTTTTCCTGCAATGCGTCTGGGCTTCACTGCGCCTATGCTTGCGATAAAGGCGATCAGCGCAATCAATACAAGGCCTATGTACTTAAGATATCCGTGCTGGACATAAAGAACCAATGACAGCAGTATGTTTATCGCGAAAAAAACAGTCAAGGCAAGGCTGTTCCTTATCAGGATTATTCCTATCAGTAAATACAGTATAAGCCATCCTGTATGGAATGTTGACGGGTTTTTTATAGAAAGATAAATCAAAGCAAGGACTCCAAGAAAATAAAAAATCTTTCCGAAAGTATTTCTT
The DNA here is from genome assembly GCA_014728875.1 of Candidatus Woesearchaeota archaeon. GTDB lineage: Archaea > Nanobdellota > Nanobdellia > Woesearchaeales > WJKV01 > WJKV01. Next base: position 1,370 of record WJKV01000075.1, read on the forward strand.
CCCCCCATCTTGCCATTAAGAAAATGATAGAAAATATATAAAAATAATGGAGTCAACAACCGGTGATGAAAATTCAGCGATTTTTCAAAAATGGCTGATCATTAAAGAAATCAGATTAGAATCGCGTTCAAAGTGCTCTGCTGGCCAGGCCTTGAAGTGATCCGTGCTTTTCCTTTGTCAGTGTCAATGACAGTTCCCATGGTCAAGATGTTTCGCCTGACAAAGTTCTTGTTGGCAGGATTGTCAATGACAGTCTTTATCTTTGCTTTTGTGCACTTGCCTGTTTTTTTGTCTATCAGATTCACAGTATCAGCAGAAAGCAGTTTCTGTTTCATTGTCTTGAACTTGCCCCTAACTGTTCTTTTTCTGGTCTTCTCAACGACAGTCATTGCAGGTGCGCCGCCCAGCTCGAAAACCCTTTTCTTCCTCGCGCCATGATATCTGCCGCCGCTGATCTTTCTCTTGCTTCTGTGCTGTGAAATCGCCATTTTAGTCGAAAAATGACAATTGATTTATAAAACTTTTGGGGATGTGCTGTTGAAAAAATAATAAGCTTTAAATATAGTCGTGTTTTTTAAACGAATAAAATAACCATTTGTTTTGATTTTATGGAGGGGAAATAAAAAATGGACCAAGCAAGACCGTTAGACGCATTAAACAGAGGACGTGACAAAAGAGTAATCATCGACTTGAAGAACAGCAAACAATTCATAGGAACCTTGAAAGCATTCGACATACACATCAATACTGTGCTTGAGGATGCAGAAGAAAGAGTTGACGGAGAAGCAAAAAGAAAGTTGGGCACTGTTTTTATCAGGGGAGACACGATTGTCAGCATCAGTCTGGAAAAATAACAGATCAATTGTATCTGTCCATAACTTGAGATTTTAAGAAAGCAAAGGCAGGAAAATGACAAAAGGAACTCCTTCAATGGGCAAGCATTCTGGAAAGAAAAGCCACATGTACTGCAGGAGATGCGGCAAGCACAGTTACCACATCAAAAAGAAGAAGTGCGCCAGCTGCGGTTATGGCGCGACACCCAAACAGAGAACCTACAGCTGGCTCAAGAAATAGTGTATATGAGATTCTAAAGCTATAAATTATAATGCCATTCTAATTGTTGTCCAGTCTATTAAACAGATAGTTTTAAAAATAGTGGCAAAATAACCCGGAAATACACTGCGGGGGTGCCGGAGTGGCCAAACGGGACAGGCTTAGGACCTGTTGGCTTAGTGCCTACGTGGGTTCGAATCCTACCCCCCGCATTCTCCCTTCTTTTTTGCTCTTTTTTCTGATTAGAAGCAGCATAAAGTGTTGTAAAGCTTTAACAGCCTTAAGCAGCCTGATTCGATCTTAAATCCTGGCACTTTAACAAGTTTATATATAAACACGCAAATCTATAATTATTAACACATTAAATATCGCGCTAAGCTGTAGAGCTAATAAAGAGGAAGATTTATATAGGGAAGCAAATCCCCAAATGAGAATTAAACAGCAAATCCATGTGGGGTGTTTGGGTGTTGGTTTTTGAAAAAAACCAACCGAATCATTTATAAATAAAATGAGCAAAAAGCGAGGGTTTTTATTCCGAAGTAACAACACACAAAACAAGCTAAAACTGTCAAATTTGAAGGTTTTAAGCCTTAATGCTCATAACCTGTATGCTAAAGCACATAAATGTTTATAAAGCAAACAGGATTTACAATCAGCAGAGTGTTAGCAGTAATACTCTCGATAAACTGATGACGACAAGCCAATACAGCGATGGATATGTATATGGTTAGTATGTGTATCCAAAACACACAGGCAAAACATTGACTCTAAGAGAAAGGGGTTTTGGCAAAAAAGGTTTTTGGCAACCAAAAAAAAAAACAGAAAAAAACACGGAGGTGTTTCGGATAATGGCTTTTAAGAAGGCTATTAAGAAGATCGCAGCGCTTGGTGCTGGTCTTGGTATGGCAGGAGCTACCTTGATGGGTGCTATGGCATTTGATCTTGCAGAGTTCCCAAGCCCATTTGTTGAAGATGGTGTTTTCAACACATTAGTCGTCATAGGCGCTAATGCAAAGACCATCGATACTATTGGTGCGGCGGACATTGTTGCGGCTCTCCAAGCTGCTTCTGTAAGCGAACTAGGAGAAGGTCTCATGGGCACAGAAAGAGGCGGATCCATCCTTACAGTCAGCGGTGATTCAGTAGAAATCGGAGAACCGAGCGACCTTTTGGAACTGGGCGAACCTGTCGGTAATGTCAGAGAAACAATCACTGAGTTCGAACTTGACGCTCTGAAAGGTGGAGTTATAACTACAGACGAAGGCAGTACTGAATACAACCAGTACTTGAGGTTCAAAGACAACGATCCTACCCTGAACAATGTCACAGTATTGTTCACTGAAAACGACGAGACCAATGAAAAGGTCGGTGACTTCTTGTACATGATCGAAGGCAATGCAGTTACAGATGCTGTCTTTGAATATGAACTTGAATTCGAAGAAGGTCTAGAATCTGAAATCGAATTCAACATCAGAGGAAGCACTGTAAGCACTATCCAGGGTGAACTGGATGACCTTGAAGATGAAGTCTTCAACCTGTTCGGTGTTGACTACACTTTCGTCGACAGTGAGCTTGACATTTCAGCAGCTCAGCAGAAGCTTACCTTGGAATTCCTTGGCGGCGATGTCACTGACACTCTTGAAGAAGGAGAAATCAGGACATATACAATCGACGGCGTCGACTACGAAGTCGAAGCTTTGATTGTATCAGACACCGGCGGAAACGAAGGTAGAGGAAGCGTTAAGTTCAAGGTAAACGGCGAAGTCACTGACGAACTTGAAGATGGAGAAACAGATGTCTTGTCTGACGGATTGGAAGTAGGCATCAGGGAAATCCTGCCAAACGAAGCAGAAGAAGTTGCAGGCGGAGACCTTGTAGAATTCTTCCTTGGCGCAAACAAGATCCAGTTCACTGATGTATACAGCGACTGTAACAGTGCAACAAGCCCGTACGGATTCAGCCAGGGCGTTGAAATCACATCAGAAGACATTGAAGAAGGCTGGGTATCCATCTGCGGCAGTGTCATCGACAACAACAAGACTTTCGAAATCACCAGCATCAAGTACAGATTGATTCCAGATGCAAGGAGCGGTGAATCTGACATCTACATACCTCCAGGACACGGTATAAGAGAATACCTTGACGAACCTGAAGGAATGTTGAACCCTGAATGGGACATCAGATACGAAGGCCTGGTTGACACAGGCGTCTCCACTGTTTTGATCGAAAGCAGGGGAGATGATGAATACAAGCTGACCTTCACCAACAGGCAGGGCAACAGATACGTCATTCCTCTTGTCGACAACAACAATGGAAATGACGGTCATGCAGGAACTGCAGGCTGGACACACGGCGATTTCAAGCTTGGTGACGATGTTGACAAGAACAACAGGAATTCCCTGATCTTTGCAGAAGGTGTATTCAACAACGACAATATAAGCACAAATGACTACTATCCAATCTGGGATGATGACATGTTCATCTTATCAGACATGGACGCAGAATGGGACGAAACATCATTCACCCATGTGCTTGTATACGAGTCCATTGACACCAGCAACAAGGAATTGACCTTTGAAGATCTGGCAACAGGCACTCAGGAAGTTGTCTACAGGGACATGACAAATGCAGCGACCTGGACAGGAAGCGGCGCACTAGGTACAGGAGAATTGGTAATGGGCGGAAACTCATTCACCTTCTATGTAGCCAATGACACAACCGCACCTGCATACGACGACTACAGGCTGGTATTCGACCAGAACAACGACAATGACCTTGGACAAGCTAATCTCGGAACAAGGTATGAATTCGGCGTTGAAAGAGCAAAGATCACTATCGACGGCGGCGGAATACTTGACCTGGAAGACCTGAACTGTAGTTACATTGAGATTGTCAACAATTCTGGTGCAGCAAACTACAATTTGACCACAAACAGTTGTAACCAGAACGCAACACTGAATCTAGTCAATGGCTCTGCACGTTTGAACAGTCTTGGTGCAGTTGCAAATACAGGTACAACCTTGACAACTAGACCATGCGACATGGGAGTTAACCATAGAGGAATCAACAACTTCATAAACGACACATTCAGTATCATCTTGCACACTGAAAGCAGTGAGTTCGATGAGAATGATGGTGCAGAAGAGATCTGTACTAATATCAGGAATGAAGCAAACAATGAAGTTGGCCTGAGGGTTGTTGAGACAGAAATAAGACTGCTGGGTTCAGGAACCACGAATCCGACAACCTACTGGAATTCGTTCACCACAGACGCACCATACGACTTTGAACTGAATGAACCAGATGAGAACGAAGACTTCAATCTGGGAATGACTGCATTCGGTGTATTCTTCAGCGTGTTCGACGAAGACCAGCAAGACGAACCTCAAGAACTGACAATAGAATACCCGCTATTGCAGAGAGGAGCTCATGTCTTTATAACAGCAGGAACAACAAAGGCATCCCGATCCGCAGCAGGTGGAGCAGTCGTTGTCAACAAGGTCGAAGTTGGAAAAGTGTTGCTGGACGAAGAAGTCGCTGACGTAACTGCACAGAACGCAATCGTTGTCGGCGGTCCATGTGTTAACACAGCAGCTGCTGACCTTCTAGGAAATCCTGAAGATTGTGCTGAAGGATTCATGGAAGGCGAAGCAATGATCAAACTATTCGCAAACGGCGATAATGTTGCTATGCTAGTAGCAGGCTATTCTGGTGACGACACCAGACAAGCTTCAGCAGTAATCGCTGAATACGAAAAGTACGATCTGAGCGGCGAAGAAGTAAAAGTTAACACACAGACACTGCAAGTAACAACTGTCAGCTAAAACAAAAGAAATTAATTTTTTCTTTTTTTTTCTTTATTTTAAACTAAAATTTTATAAATAGTGCACAGCATGATTTTTCTTTATGATGGAACTTCAATTCAAGGATCTTGAATTCAAGAAACTGGAATCCGGGAGAACCAGGATTTCCTTTCTGAAGCAGTTTTATTTCGATCTGGATGCAGATGAATCAAGGGATGTTTTTATCAAGGACAAGAACAAGATTGAATACAATGGAAAGGAACGGCAGTTAAGGCTGCTGATCTCGAGCAAGATTGAAACTGAATTGTACTGCAGTTTTACAGGACGGAGGGCAGTATACGTGCATCAGCCGCCTTTGATAGGAATACAGCGTTTCGGCATCCTTGACAGCGGCACAAACTGTGTAGAGATCAGGCCTATAACCGGCTGCAATCTTAACTGCATCTACTGCAGTGTAAAAGAAGGTCCTGAAAAGAAAAATGCAGTGGATTTTGTGGTTGACAAGGATCTGATTGTAAGGGAGTTCAAGCTTATCGCTGAGAATAAGAAAGATGTCTATGTATACATCAGCGGCCAGGGCGAGCCTCTGTTCTACAGCAAGATTGTCGAGCTTGTCTCTGATCTGGCCAAGCTTGAGCAGGTAAAGCATATATCCATCAATACAAATGGGACTTTATTATCGAGAGAATTGATAGACTCTCTTGCAGAAGCCGGCCTGACAAGGTTCAATCTCTCTTTGAATGCAATAAGCAAAGAACTTTCAAGCAAAATTGCAGGAATTGGGAAAGGGATATCAACAATATCTGTCGCTAGTTATGCTGTAGAACATATAATGAAAATGGCGCGCTATATCAGGAAGAAAGGTCTTGATCTGGTCATAGCTCCGATCTACCTTCAGGGCATAAATGACAAGGAGATAGGCAGGATAATAGAATTCGCAAAAGAGACAGGCGCGTTTGTCGGAATACAGAACTTCTTGTCTTATGCAGGCGGAAGGAAGCCTGTGAAACAGCTTGATTCTTCTGAATTTGAGTCCTGCCTGAAAGAACTGGAGAAAACGCATAAGCTTAAATTATTGAATCCTGATACAGGCATAAAGATAGAAAAACAAAAGACCCTGGCCAAACCATTCAAAAGGGGGCAGACTATTTTGGTCGAAAAGAGATATCCTGGAATAGGCGAATGTTCCGGGAGACTGGTCAGCATACCTTTAAATGACAAAAAGCAGTTCAAAGTGAAACTGGTCAGGGACAAGCATAATGTGTTCGCAGGAATGTAGAAAAGTATAAAAACTAGAGCAGTTTTAGGTGTCTGGGGGATTGAATGGTCGATACTGAAATCAAAATAACCTATGATACATTGTACGATGTACTGCGCAGGGAAAAGAACAGCAGCGAGATACAGGAGCTAGATGAGAATTTCCTGGACAATGTAATCTCTTACTTAAAGGAAAAACAGGAACTGCTCGAAACCAAGAAGAATGACCAGGGACTGTTCGGTTTTGAAGAAAAAAGAAAGGTCGTGCAGCAGATAGAGAATGCCCGCAAACTCTTGAAAGACATCTATGAATGGAGGGAAAAGAAGATCGTCCTGCTTGCCAGGGATGTCTCAAGGACAAACAACCAGATAGCCAATGTTTCTAACCTGCTGGATTCTGAGAAGAGACTGTATGAAACAATCCTGGGGGTCCTTAACAAATTCAGGGAGGAGATAATAAATAACATCCTTGTAGGAGAACAGCCTGTTGTCAGTGAAAAACCCAAACCTTTAAAAACCACAGCTGAACTACAAGAAGAAAAAGAAGCAGATTCAACAGCTTCAATGCAAATAAAATTTATTGAGGATGTGCCCGAGTTCATGGGCCCTAACATGGAGAAATTCGGTCCATATGTCCAGGATCAGGTTGTTGAACTGCCAAAAGATATCGCACAATTGATGCTTAAGAACAAACGCGCGGTTGCTGAAAAATGAAAATACCAAAGGAAACAAAAAGACTGTGCCCGTACTGCACGAAGCACACAAAGCATAAAATCAAGCAGGAAAAGAACAGAGGCAAGAATAAAACCCATCCTATGACAAGGAGCTCAAGAAAAAGGATGAGAAAGAGGGGCGATGACAGGGGTCATGGTAACAAAGGTAAAACAAGCAAAGGTCCTATGACCAAATGGAAGAGATGGAACAAGAAAAGAAGCAAAAAAACAGACCTGCGCTATCTTTGCACTGAATGCAGGAAAGCCCATGTCCAAAGCAGCGGGATAAGGGCGAAAAAGATAGTCTTTGAATAAAGCGTTCTTGATTATGGATTTAACTGATATCAAAGATAAGATACCTTCTCAATTATTCGAAGTATTTTTCAAACGAAGAATCGATGCATTAAGGCCGTGCCAGGAAAAGGCAGTCAATGCAGGCCTTTTTGAAGGGAAAAATCTGGTGGTCTGCACTCCCACTGCCAGCGGCAAGACAATGATCGCGGAAATGGCCTGTGCCAAGAACATTTTGGACGGAAAAGGAAAGGCTGTCTATATTGTGCCGTTGAAAGCGCTGGCGACTGAGAAATACAAGGAATTCAAAAAAGAATTTCCTTTTCTTCGTGTAGGTCTTGCGATAGGAGATCTTGACAGCAAGGACAATTATCTCGGCAGGAACGACCTGATAATCGCGACAGCTGAAAAATTGGACAGTCTTATAAGGCACAAATCAGAATGGATAAAAGATATTTTTACTATCATAGTTGACGAGACGCACCTTATCAATGATCCGAGCAGAGGGCCCACTGTTGAGATTTTGATCACGATGCTGAGGAATCTGCTGCCTTCTTACCAGCTGATCGCATTGAGCGCGACAATCGGAAATCCTGATATCTTGGCAGAATGGCTGGAGGCGGAACTGGTGCTGGACAACTGGCGGCCTGTCAAGCTGTACAGCGGGACTTATCTGGATGGAAAGCTTCAGTTCTATTAGCAGACGCCAATTCTGCCTGTTTATTAACCCAAAGCTTTAAAAGAAAAGAAGTTTTTCCGGTTAAAAGTTCAAGGATTTCTTAGGATATTTCTTGAGCAAGTTTAGTATAGGAGGAAAAAGTTAAAATGGAAGGAACAGTAAAGTGGTTCAACAGAAACAAAGGATACGGATTCGTAGAAGGCGAAGACGGAAACGACTACTTTGTTCACAGCTCTGCAATAGCTGAAGGAACATTTTTGCGTGACGGAGACAAGGTATCTTTTGAACCTGCTGAAACCGAGCGAGGAAAACAAGCTCAGAATGTAAAACTGCTTCAGAAAGGAAGCGAAGTAGGCAAAGAAAGTGCAGAAGGCGCAGAAAGCGCTGAAGGAGCAGAGAGCACAGAAGAAAGTAACGAATAAATTTCTAATTTGTTCTTAATTGTTTTTTTCTTGAATTTTATTTTTTTCTTTTCTTGTATTCAATCTAGATAGTCTATTAATTCGCGAGCTATACGAAAGATTTCTTCATGGCTTTTATGGTTTATATTAATCAATGTAATTAATGTTCTATCCAATGCAGGAGAATTTAATAGCTTAGCTACCTCTGCTCTGGTTTTCGGGTAGATGCCAGTATCATAGTAATGTTTGATGGCAAGATACATAAAAACATGCTTAAATAATTTCCAAAACTCCTTTTGAACTGTCTGGTCTGACCAAAGCTCTCCATAGAACAACCTATTTTTCATTCTTTCCTTTACTTTATCTAATCCGTCAGAAAATATCTTTAATGTTACTTCTCGGTTTGGCAGTTCTACTTCAGATATGAAATTTTCTCCAAAGAGAACCTTGCTTCTAAATTTGTGAGAAAAATCGTGAGTTATATTATAGGGGCCGATAAAAACTTCTTTTTTCATAATAGTGAATGAATAAAAATCTTCAAAATTAATTTCTCTTAAAAATTTCCTGATTTTTGGGATGTCTTTCTTGAACTCAGTCTGAAATATTAAACAGACATCATTATCACTTCTGTTTTCTATCAATGTGTCTCCTGTTGCTGTAGAACCAACAGTAATCATAGAAATATAGTTGTTACAATTTGTTTTCAACCATTCATGTAGCTTTTCAAGTTTACTATCCATTTTAAATAAAAAGCCCCAGGAGGGATTTGAACCCTCGACCCCGGCCTTACCAAGGCCGTGCTATACCAGACTAAGCCACTGGGGCAAAAATGCGGGGGGTGGGACATTCATCAAAGCTCCGCTTTGCTGAGGATTGAAGCGTAGCTTCAATTTTGAACCCACGGACCCACTAAGGGACAGGATTTCTTACTTTATGGAATTAGCAAGCATCCATTATGCGGGCTTAAGTCCTGCGCATTTTCCAGGCTTTGCTACCCCCGCAAAATCTGTGTTTGTTCTTATATCAGAAAAAGGAAGTCTTTATAAACGTTTTGTAGCTTGATGCTGTGCATTCTGCAGATTATTTTGTGTACTGGAACAGGTTAAGATGGCTCTTCAGCTGGCTGTTCAGATGCTCGATGTCAGCTGTGAGTTCTTTTTTGAAACTTTTGATCTCGCTCGCCTTGATGAATTTCTCATAGAAAGCCTGCATAACTGTGTGCAGGGGGGTTGAGACCCACATCCCTTCGTAATCTGTCTTGATGATGCCTTTAATCAGGATGTCGACACTGCCCTTGTTCATAGGAACGTCTTTTTCGCCTTTCTTAATCACAATGTCTTCAACATCTGACATGACAATTTCAAAATAACCGTAGAATTTTACATAATCGCTCATCTTTTTCTCAGGCTCGAAGATGAAGACGATCTCTTTGCCCTTTTCAGAGACTGTCTCTTTGTGCGTCGGCTCTATCAGGTCCCAGTCTTTCTCAGTTATCCAGCTGACAAAAACATTGTACAGATCCCTTACATTGAACAGTCCGGAATAACTGATCTTTTTTTCTGCAACAGTAAGTTTCTCTCCCATTTTTCAGCCTTTAGATTTAACCTGCAGTTTCCATCTCTAATAATTTTTTCAAGGTATTATGAAGCTCGCTGCTCCAGGCAACCAGCTGACCCTGATGACTGCTTATCTCTTTCTTCTTGAAATATTTGTTGACCAACTTCTCGAAACGCTTGAGGAACGGCCCCTTTTCAAACACCTTTCTCCAGTCTGCGACTGTCTTTGAATTAATCGTGATATTGATTCTTGCCCTTGTTTTTTTGAGTTTCTTATTGTCCTTTTTTATCTCGACAGGCGTCGCTTCTCTCAGCTCAAATACCACGTCTGTAAAGAATCTTATATAGCTCGTTACTTTCGCATCGCCTGTCCATTCATGGTACAACTGCCTTCCGCCATAGGCATCAGGCTTGTCCTTGTGCTTTGTCTCCACAGCCTTGAAATCATGGGATTTGTACCATTTCATGACTGCACTGTACAGTTTGTCCATGTCAAAAACGCCTCTTTTGCTGGTCTTGACACTGAATACTGTTTCCTCTTCCATGGCTCAAAAAAGGGAGTTTTGGTATATAAATCCTTCGGAATAACCAACCTTTATATATGTCCTCGTTTTACAGAATATTTATCATGTTTTAAGTTTTTTTTAAGTTAATGTGAGTTGAGGCTGATGATTCCGAAAAAACAGATACAACAGATAAAAGAAGAGCTGGATAACTGCAAGAAACCTATCTTTCTTTTCCATGACGATCCTGACGGGCTTGCATCGTTTCTTTTGCTTTACAGGTATAAAGGCGAAGGCAAAGGCATCCCAATCAAAGCAGCGCCCAGACTGAACCTGTTCTTTGCGAAAAAAGTCAATGAATACAATGCTGACAAGGTCTTTGTCCTTGACATTGCAGATATCGAGCCCAGTTTCTATGATAATGTGAAAGTTCCTGTCATCTGGGTAGACC
>WJKV01000076.1 GCA_014728875.1 Candidatus Woesearchaeota archaeon
GCAATATATTCAAGAACCTGAAGCACATTATACACAAACAATACTATCTTTGTCTCGTGCTCAGTTGGCGTTAGATAATTATCATCTACGGGGTCGTAGTTTAACCTGGCTAGAGCGGCCGGCTCCAGACCGGCAAATCGGGGTTCAAAATTGAGGCTACGCTTCAATACTCAGCGAAACGGAGTCTCGATGAATTTCCCCGCGGCCCCAGTTTTTTCAAACGATAAGCTTTTATACGAGATTCAGTTAGGAGGTATTAGAATGGTTGAACTCACGCAAGAACAGATAGAGGAAAGGAAGAAAGAGATAGCTGAAGCCAAAAAACTGCAGGACGAACTGCTGGAATCGAACAGGAAACTGGTCAACGAGTTCGGCGCGGGCCTGCTGAAGGACATACTTGACCAATGCCCCAATTATTACACCTTCAATAGAGGTCTTTTGTATTCGCATAGGGATTTTGATCAGTTCATGCAGGCGATCAAGAAGCGGAAAAAGGTAGCAATTGTCAGCGGCGTCAATGCGAGCGGAAAACTGCACATAGGCCACAAGATAGTGTTCGATACAAATCTTTATTTTCAGAAAGAATATGAGATACCTGTCTTTATTCCGATAAGCGACGACGAGTCCTATGTCGCAGGCAAGGTCAAGACACAAGAGGAAGGCCTGAGAAACAGCATGATACTTGCAAAGGAACTGCTTGCTTACGGCTTTGATCCGCACAGGACATTCTTTATCATAGACCAGATCTTTACCAGCATCTATAATTTTGCAATCAAGCTTTCAAGAGGCACGACAATGAGCGCGTTGAAAGCAGTCTACGGCTATACAATGGAAGACAACTGCGGGCTGTTCTTTTATCCTGCTGTCCAGTCTGCGCACATCCTGATGCCTCAGCTGAAAGAGCACGGCGGGCACGATCATGTTCTGGTTCCCATCGGCCCTGATGAGGACGCGCACATTAGAATAGGAAGGGACCTTGCGCCGAAATTTAATCTGGTGAAGCCTGCGATCCTGCACGCGCATTTCATTCCCGGCCTTAAGGGAGGAAAGATGTCAACAACCGATCCCGGCAGTGCCATCTTTTTCGAGGACGATCTAAAGACTGCAAGAGCAAAGATAATGAAGGCAAAGACAGGCGGGAGAGAAACAGCAGATATACAAAGAAAATACGGAGCAGACTATGAGATCTGTATGGTCTACAAGTATCTTGAGCTTTTTTATCTGAGAAAAGATGAGATTGTTGATCTGCAGAGAGAATGCAAAGGCGGCGGCGTGCTTTGCGGCGAGTGCAAGCAGAGGCTCGCAAATCATGTTGAAGAGGAACTGAAGGGTTTCAAGAAAAGACTGGACAAAATAAAGGATGAAACAGTCGAGCACTGCATCATTAAAAATGTCTAGAATTTTGTTGTTTCTTTTTTCTCTGGTATTGCGACAGGGGCTTCCCCGCCGTGCCAGGTAATTCTCGGCCTTATCTGGGCAGGATAAATCCTTTCGTTTGAATCGTCGAGTATTATTGCTGAACCGGGAACGCCCGGAAGTTTGTTGATGCTTTCTGCAATCCCTGCTCTCAGATAAGACTGCGCAATGTGTTCCAATGCCTCAATGTCAAGCCTTGCAGTCAGCCTGTGCGCAATGAAAATGTCTGACTGTGTCATCACGTCTGTGCTGATCTTGCCGGGCTGCTGCGACGCCAGCACAAGACTGATTCCCGGCTGTCTTCCCTCCCTCAATATCGTGATCAATGCGTCTGAAGCTGTCGTCTTTCCTTTGAACGGAAGGAACTCATGGGCTTCGTCTATCACAATCCATACCAAAGGCTCTTTTCTTTTCTCAGGAGGTTCTTCTGCCCTGAAATAAGCCATCTTTGTCTCTATGTCTGAGAACTCTTCCTCTCTTCTGGCTTTCATCCTCTGGATGAACAATTTTTTTGCAATCAGCCCTATTACCAGGCTCTTGATCGCCCATCCGTTCGGCATTGTCGCGTATGCACTCACATCCAACACGCTTATCTTTCCTCCGACCACCAGATCATTAAGTTTAGTGCCCTTGACATCAAACAAGCCCCAGGTCTCAGCTGTCATGAACCTGTTCTTTGCAGCCTCTTTTGTAGTCCTGTTCACTGTGTCGTCATCGTCCATTGTGTCTATTATGTCCTTTAGGGAATAATTGTCTTTGTTTTCCTTCAGGAAGTTGATAATCTTTGCAATGAACACTCCGATATCGCTGTTCCTGTCGATGTCAAAAGTCATGCACCAGTCGTCAGAATCCAGTTCTTTCGGTTTGATGCTGAATGCGAAATCTGTCGGCACCCCTTCCTCTTTGTATCTTTCAAACATTCCAGTGGGGGTGAATATCTGTACATCCAGCCCTTTCGGTTCCAGGCCCCATTCTTCCAGCAGAGCAACTTCCTTTGTCTTCCTGTTGGGATACTTCATTGTCCAGTAGATCCCCATCGTGTCCAGCATTATCATGCTCAGATTCTGGCTGATCTCAGGAGACATACCCATTATGCCCTCTGCAAAAGCGCCCATTGTATAGGACTTGCCGCTGCCCCTCTTTCCTACGATGAATACAACGTGCGCCTTGGAAACATCCAGAAAGATCTCATTCGCCAGAGAGGTTGTCTGGCCCATTTTGACATACTGCTTGCCGATAAAGAC
>WJKV01000077.1 GCA_014728875.1 Candidatus Woesearchaeota archaeon
GACTGGCTGAAAAAGGCAGTCGCAGGAGGAAAAAAAGGCTGGGAAATAATAGAAAGATTTCTTGATAAATTGCCGGATTATCTGAAAAAAGACGGGAAAGTTCTTCTGCTGTTCAGCAGTCTGACGAACAAAAAAAAGATTGATGAACTGATTACTGACAGGCTTTTCGATTTCAAGCAAGTGGCGACAAAAAAGCTTGATTTTGAAAGATTGTATGTTTATCTTATTAAAAAGTCCGGACTGCTGCTTAAGCTGGAGAAGAAGAAGTTAAAGAACATAAGAAAGATAGCAAAAGGCTGGAGAGGTATTGTGTATGAAGCAAGGCTGGGCAGGAAGAAAGTTGCCATAAAAGTACAGAAACAAGCAGGCGGGCCGAACAGGACAAAGAACGAGGCCAATATGCTCAAACTGCTGAACAAAAAAAATATAGGGCCTAAATTCCTTTTCACCGATTCAAATTTCTTTGTGATGGAATTCGTTCACGGGCAAAAGATTTGGGACTATGTAAAGACGCACGACAAGACGCAGATCAAGAAAGCATTGAAAGAGGTGCTGCGCCAGTGCTATGTGATGGACAAGCTTGGTGTCAATAAGGAGGAAATGCACCGCCCGATAAAACACATCATAATAAATGACGGAATCAAGCTTATCGATTTTGAGAGATGCAGAAAAACACAAAGCCCGAAGAATGTCACGCAGTTCGCACAGTTCCTTTCCAGCACCAATTTCATCGTGGCGCTGAGGAGCAAGGGTTTTGCACTGAACGCTGACAAAATCAGAAGACTGGCAAAGATCTATAAGAGCAACATTAACGATAAGACCCTGGCAAAATTATACAAAGAGATAAAATAGTAAATAAAAAAATTATCTTTTCTTTTTCTTGCTGCGCTCCAGTTCCTTCTCCAGCTTGAGCGCGTCCAGCAGTTCCTTGTACCTGTTCCGGATGGTGACTTCTGTCACTCTTGCCACGTCTGCGACTTCCCTCTGCGTCCTTTTTTCGCCGTGCAGCAGTGCGCTCACGTAAAGGGCTGCAGCTGCTATGCCTGTCGGCCCTCTTCCGCTGGTCAGGCCTGCGCCGTGGGCTTTCTCCAGTATCTCGACTGCCTTGCTCTGTGTCTTTGCGCTCAGCTCAAGAGAGCTTGCGAATCTTGGGATGTAGTCTGCCGGATTTGAAGGCAGTATCTTTACATTCAGTTCTCTTGTCACGAACCTGTAAGTCCTGCCGATCTCTTTTCTTTCGATACCGCTGGCTTCGCTCAGTTCGTCAAGAGTCCTAGGAACTTCGTGCCTTCTGCAGGCTGCATATAATGCGCCGGCAACAACAGATTCCATGCTCCTGCCTCTTACAAGGCCTCTCTGTACTGCAAGAGTATAAACCCTGGCTGCTTCTTCTTCGACTGATTTAGGCAGTTTAAGATAAGAACTAACCCTTTTCAGTTCTGCAAGAGCCAGCTTCAGGTTTCTTTCGATAGCAGTGCTTATCCTGTACTGCCATTTCCTTAGCCTGAAAAATTTGTCTCTGTCTTTCTTGCTTTTAAGGCCGTACAGATCGCCTGTTCTTCCGACTTCTGTGCCAAGACCTTGATCGTGCTTAGTGTAAGTCATAGGAGCTCCTGTTCTTCTTCCGCTGACGTCTTCGCCGTCTTCGAAATCACGCCATTCCTGGCCGAAATCTACCATCTTTTCTTCGATGACAAGGCCGCAATCCTTGCAAATTATCTCGCCTTTATCCCTGTTCCAGAATAGATTTATGCCGCTGCATTCAGGGCATTTCTTAACCATGGTTTCCATATTGAACCCCCCTTGATAGTTCTAGATAATTGTTCTTGCCTAAAAAAATTTACCCCCGATTTTTGACATTAAGCTATAACTACGTAATATTTATATATTTGACACATAGCTTATATATAAATCTTTCTGTTTTTGGGAACCAAAAAAGCCCTCTAATGGCTTGATTTACGATGATTAGCAGGATTTCATGATTTTATAAATCAATAATGAAAAGCCTTAAATTTTTTTCTAGGAAACATTTTTAATTCTTCTATCAAAAGCTTTTAATACTATGATTCTTTAATCGCAAAAAAAGATGGCGAAGAAAAAAAAGAGAAAAGAGAAAAAAGAGTCAAAGAAAACAGAAAAGACAAAGAAAAAGAAGCAAGAGAAAAAGACAGGGAAAAAAGTAAAAAAGAAAAAGAAGCAAGAGAAAAAAACAGAGACAAAAGGAAAGAAAGAAAAAAAAGGGAAAAAGACCAAAAAAAAGATAGAAGAGCTGATTATCCTTGGAAGCGGTTGTGCAGGCATGACTGCTGCGATCTATGCTGCAAGAGCTGATCTGGAGCCTTTGCTTTTGGCAGGGCCAGAAAAAGGCGGGCAATTGATATGGACAACAAAGGTCGAGAATTATCCGGGCTTTCCAGAAGGCATTGACGGAACTAAACTAACAGAACTGTTCAGGAAGCAGGCAGAAAGATTTGGTACGAAAGTAATCGATGACAAGGCTGTTTCTTTTGAAGCAAAGAAAACTTATTTTAACATAGGCACTGAAAAGGAATCCTTTAAGGCGAAAGCAGTTATCATCGCTACAGGTGCAAGAGCCAAGATGCTCGGCCTCAAGAGCGAGCAAAAATATTTCGGCAGGGGCGTGTCAACCTGCGCATCTTGCGATGCTTATTTTTTCAAAGGGAAAGATGTCGTTGTTGTAGGCGGAGGGGACAGTGCATGCACAGAAGCATTGTTCATGGCAAAACTGGACATAAATGTGACCATAATCCATAGAAGAGACAAATTAAGGGCCAGCAAGATAATGCAGGAAAGGGTATTCAAGAACAAGAAGATAGAAATGATCTGGGACAGTGTTGTCGAAGAAGTTCTTGGCGACGGAACAATGGTGACAGGCGTGAAGATAAAGAATGTGAAGACCGGAAAAACAAAGAAAATTAAATGTGCAGCGATGTTCCTGGCAATAGGGCACAAGCCAAACACTGAAATCTTCAAGGACAAGATAAAAATGGACAATAAGGGTTTCATTATTGCAGAAGATACCAAAACAAATATCAAAGGCGTCTTTGCAGCAGGCGATGTCCAGGATCCTGTGTACAAGCAGGCTGTGACTGCTGCAGGAAGCGGCTGCAAAGCAGCACTGGAGGCTGAGGGTTATCTGGCAGAATCAAAACAATAAAAATAATAATCAAAAATGAAATACTAAGGTGATAAAACAATGATCAATCAACAGCATAAAAACCAAAGAATCGGAGTTTTCGTTGATGTGCAGAACATGTATTACAGTGCGAAACATCTTCATAATGCTAAAGTTAATTTCAGAGAGATAATGAAGACTGCGGTCGCAGGCAGGAAACTGATAAGGGCGATTTGCTATGTTGTGAAGGCTGACGAGGTCGGAGAAAAGGGCTTTTATGATGCACTGAACTCTGCAGGATTTGAAGTGAAGTTCAAGGACCTGCAGGTCTTTCTCGGCGGCGCAAAGAAAGGCGACTGGGATGTGGGAATCGCAATGGACATAATGAAGCTGGCTTCGAAACTGGATGTTATAGTGCTTGTCAGCGGAGACGGCGATTTTGTTGATTTGCTGGAGCATGCGAAAGCACTAGGCTGCAGAGTGGAATGCATCGGGTTCGGCAGGGCGAGCAGCAGCAAATTGAAGGATGCGGCGCATATATTTGTTGACATGGATACGAGCAAGAAATATCTGCTCAAGTCTTACAGGGGATCTGCAAGAAGATCTGGAAGATCCGGACGGAAAAGATAATGCCATTATTCGTCGTGAATTTCAAGACGTATGAGAACGGTACAGGCAAGAAGGCCCTGAGACTTGCGAAAATAATCGATAAGGCCGCCCAGAATTTCAGGGATACAGACATAGACATCATAGTCGCTCTTCAGCCTGCAGATATTAGAATGATAGCTGGCAAAGTCTCCATCCCTGTGTTCGGCCAGCACGCCGACCCTATTTCTTTTGGACCACATACTGGAGGCATACTGCTTGAATCTTTGAAAGAAGCAGGTGCAAGAGGCGTCATAATTAATCATTCTGAAAAAGGATTGAAGCTAAAACAGATCGAGAAAATAATAAAGAAGGCGAAAAAAATGGATTTTCCTGTCCTTGTCTGCGCTCCTGACCTGAAGACAGGAGAGAAAATCAAAAAATTGCAGCCTGATTTCATAGCAATAGAGCCGCCTGAGCTTATCGGCGGCAAAAAAAGCGTGAGCACAACAAAACCCGGACTGATAAAGAAAAGTGTGAGCAAATTAGGAAAAGATCTTATTGTGGGGGCCGGAATAAGCAAATTTGATGATGTGAAAAAAGCCATCGACTTTGGGGCGAACGGCGTGCTCATTTCAAATGCAGTTGTCAATGCAAAAAATCCAAATAATGTCCTGAAGGACATGCTTTCTGCGTTTTGAACCGAATAGTTTAAATATCTGTATTATATTATTTGCATTAATCGTGCTTTTTAAAAAATAGAGGTGATATAATGAATAAATTAATGATTTTATTTTCTGTCATTGTAGCGGGATTGTTCTTAGTGAGCTGTGCGCCAGCTGAAAAGCCAATCGTATGCGATCCGCCGTATATCTTGGTCGGAAACGAATGCTGCCTTGACGAGAACAACAACGGCATCTGTGATGTTGATGAGGCTCCTGAGATTCCAGCACCTGCTCCGGTTCCAGCTCCTGTTGTAGAGGAAGCTCCTATGGAAGAGATGGAGGAAATGGAAGAAGAAGCTGAAGAAGAAATGCCTATGATGGAAGAGGAAGCAGCTGCTGAGATGGAAGAAGAGATAGAAGAAGTGCCTGAAGGAGAGACAGAACTGGACATGTTCTTGAGGACAGCAGAAAAGACTTACGGAGAGCCTTTTGAAAGAGGATCAACTCCTGCAGACCAGCCGCCTCAGTTTTTGATGGACATTGCTGCAAAAGACAGATACGGATTCGAATTAGGCAACAGGATAAGAAGATGGTGGGTAGGCTTTGATGCAATACCTTCAATTGAATTGTACGGAACAATCGCAATGAAGGACGGCGAGCAAGTGATACTGCCTGTTAAGCCTACATCAAATCTGATTTTCAAGAACAGCGAACAATGCATTGGAAATCCTAACTGTGCAGACGTTCCTTTTGCCTACCAATGGGACAAAGGAGAAGTGACTTTCCTTTACTGTCCTACGAACTGGGACATCTGCAAGCAGGCAAAAATAAGATTTATTGACAGATACAGTTAAACTGCTTTTCTTCTTTTATTTTTTTGTTTCTTAATCTTTCTTAAAGATCTTATTCAAGATGTCTATCGTGAACAGGATTGTGGCGTGCGCCTGTTCTTTTGACGGATTGAAGACCTTGCTCTGCTTGTGTACAGAGCTGATCCTGACCTTGTTTATCAGGTGTATCTGCTCATTGATGCCGGGTCCCAGTTCGATGCCGTGCTCTGATAATTTGGCAACCATCTTTCCGAGACCGATGCCTGGACTGGTCTCCATGAGGTCCTTGCTTGTTTTTTCATAGTACATCCTGTGCAGTGCAGTTTCCAATATTTTTGCTGATAATATAACTGCTGCCTTGTAGCATCCGCTGTCAAAGCAAAGCTGCATCTCTTTGATGTCTGACAATAATTCTGATTTTATAACAGCAGGAATAGGCGGGAGCTCGAATTTGAAGTTCTGTTTTTCCTTGAAATCTATATTGTCGAACAGTTGTTCTAGTCTTTCTATTCTCTTGTTGAGTTCCTCCTGGTCAGGATTGTTTGAATAGAGGTCTATTGTTTCAAGCAAAAGATTTGCAGCTTCTAGAACAGTGTCTGTCTTTTCTAATCCGTTCACATGGCCAAGCAGCTCGTTCAATTTTGACTTGCCAAGGTTATGGTAATATTGGGCCTTTGTTTTGTTGAAATCATGCAAAGAGCCGCTCTTTATTCCTGCATATTTTATGCATTTCTTCAGCTCTGCCAGGCTGTTTTCTATCGAGTTCTTCATGCGAAAAGAGAAAACATTTTCTAATATAAATATATTGCACAAGCTTTATATAAGAACAGCCATTTAAAAACAGCCATGGCAAAACAAGTAGTAGGGGGACAGGCAGTCATAGAAGGCGTGATGATGAAGAACGACAACAAGCTTGCGATCGCAGTGAGAAAACCAAGCAACAAGATTACAGTAAAGAAAATAAAGCTTGAGTCTGCAATCTATAAAAGCAAGATCCTGAACAGTTTCATGATAAGAGGAATCTTTGTGCTTATAGATACCATGATTATGGGAATAACTGCCTTAAGCTACAGTGCGAATGAAGCCATAGACAAAAAAGAGGAAAAGCTCGGCAAAGGCGCAATGGCGCTGACAATCGGCACTGCTGTTCTCCTGGCTGTCGGTTTGTTCGTTGTCCTTCCGCTGTTTCTGACAAGACTGGTCACAGAATCACACGGATTCATGTTTAATTTTGTGGACGGAGTCATAAGGATAGGAGTATTCCTGGTTTACATAGGAGGCATAAGCATAATGAAGGATGTAAAAAGGCTTTTCCAGTACCACGGTGCAGAACACAAGAGTGTTTTCTGTTACGAGAGCGGGAAAAAGCTTAATGTGAAGAATGCGAAAAAGTTCAGTTGCCTGCACCCAAGATGCGGCACCACTTTCATCATAATTGTCTTGGTCATTTCAATCCTTTTATTCTCAGTGGTATCGAGCCCCGGCTGGATAGCAAAACTTTTAATTAGATTGGCATTCATACCATTGATCGCAGCGATATCATACGAGTTCATCAGGTGGGGGGCAAAACACTATGAAAATCCGCTTGTCAAGCTTTTGATTGCACCAGGGCTTGCAATGCAGATGCTGACGACGCGCGAACCTGATGATAAACAATTGGAAGTTGCGATCAAGTCATTGAAAGCTTGTTTAAGGTGATGTTATGAAGATTGAGTTTCATGGGGCCGGCCAGGAGGTCGGAAGAAGCTGTATTGAGATAGATGACACCTATCTTCTGGACAGCGGCATTAAGGTTGGTGAAATCGTCGAATATCCTGACAATATCGCCAGAAGAGAGGACCAGACAGTACAGTTCCCTGCAAAGATAGATTTCAAGAAAATAAAAGCTGTTTTTCTTTCCCATGCTCATCTTGATCATTCCGGGGCATTGCCGTTATTCGATCATTTCGGACTGAACTGCCCTGTATTCTGCACTGCAGAGACAAGGGCCATAACAGAGATCCTGCTCAAAGATGCATTGAAGATACAGTCATTCAAGAGACAACATACAGTATACAATGAATATGACATAGAGAAAGTAGAAAGTATGATGAAACTGATGCAGATCCATACTAAGGGAAAAGTTGATAATGTTGAGTTTGAGCTTTATGACGCGGGCCACATCCCTGGAAGCAGCTGCATCTTTCTGGATATTGACGGGAAAACCTTATTGTATACAGGAGACATAAACACGACGGATACACAGCTGTTGCACAAGATTGACGAGCTTCCGCACGCAGACATTATGATCTGCGAGAGCACCTACGGAAACAGAGACCATACTCCAAGAGAAGAGACAGAGAACAAATTTCTTGACAAGGTGCAGGAAGTGCTGGACAGGGACGGTAGGGTATTGATTGCGGCTTTTGCAGTGGGCCGTGCACAGGAAATCATTTTGTTGCTCAATAAAAGAGAGTTCAATGTTCCTATCTATCTGGACGGCATGGCAAAAGAAGTCACCAACAGGTTCCTGGAGGACCCTCATTCTGTGAAAGATCCCCAGGCATTGCTTGCAGCTGTCGACAAAGTAAATTATGTAGAAGGAAGAGAAAGAAAAAAAATCATACAGCAGAAAGGAATATTTGTTACGACCAGCGGCATGGTGACCGGCGGCCCCATAATGCAGTATTTGAAGTTCGCGCATGATGATCCGAAGAGCGCGATAATCCTTACAGGTTACCAGGCAGAAGATACCAACGGTAGAATGCTGAAAGAGCAGGGAAGATGCGTTGTTGACAAAAAAATGGAGACTGTCAAGTGCGAGGTCTCTTTTTTCGATTTCAGTGCGCACGCAGGAAGACAGGGCCTGATTGACCTGATAAACAAGGTTGACCCTTCGATCCTGATATTGAACCACGGGGATCCTGAAGCTGTAAAATCGCTTGCAGAAGTTTTCAAAGAAAGAAAAGTATATACGCCTAAGACCGGCGATATGATAAAGGTGTAGAATGATAGAGAATCTGGACGACTGGAAAAAAGCAGGGCAGATCGCTGCAAAAGCACTGGATTATGGCCGAAAGCTGGTCAAGCCCGGCACTAAGCTTTTGGAAGTGGCAGAAAAGGTTGAACAGAAAATTATAGACCTGGGAGGATTTCCTGCTTTTCCTGTGAATATCGGTTTGAATGATATTGCAGCCCATTATACGCCTACGAAAAATGATGAGACAGTTTTCTCTGACCAGCTGGTGAAGCTTGATATCGGCGCGCATGTAAACGGAGCTGTAGGAGACAATGCCTGCACTGTTGATTTGAGCGGAAGATATGCAGATCTGGTGAAAGCAAGCCAGGAAGCGCTAGATGCTGCAATCAAGATTGTGAAAGAAGGAGCGACCTTGGGCGAGATCGGAAAGGTGATCCAGGACACGATAAAGGCAAGAGGTTTTCTTCCTATCGTCAACCTGTCAGGCCACGGGCTTGATCTGTATGAAACCCATACAGAACCTACCATACCCAATGTTGCAACAGGAGACGATACAGAACTGGAAGAAGACGAGATTATCGCAATAGAGCCTTTTGCAACCAACGGACAGGGGGCTATCAAGGAGAGCCATCACGCTGAAATCTTCTCGATTGAAAATGAAAAGAATGTGAGGAGCAGTTTTGCGCGCGATGTCCTGCGGGAAGCGCTGGAATACAACGGTCTTCCTATCGCCAAAAGATGGATAAAAGCAAAAGGGCTTGATTTCGGGCTAAGAGAGCTGATTAAATTTAATATTGCAAAAGAGTATCCTCCCCTACCAGAAGTGGGCGGAGGAATGATCAGCCAGGCAGAGCACACTCTCCTGGTGCAAAAGAAAGGCTGTATGATTCTTACAAAATTAAAGGAATAATATTAACAGAACAAAAAAGATCATAGCTTGATCTTTTTCTTTATCTCTTCGACTTTCACCAGCTGTTCTTTGCCTGTCTTCATATCCCTAAGCTTGACTTTCTTGCTTTTCAATTCTTCTTCACCTATGAAGAGTACATAAGGGATGCTGTAATTGTTTGCATAGCTTAGGTTCTTGCTGATTCCTCTTTTGCTGATGTCCATGTCAACCTTAAGACCTTGTTTTCTTAGTTTCAATGCGATCTTGAATGACTCTTTCTGCGTTCCTATAGGGATGATATAGATCTGTGTCACTGTCTTCTTTATCTTGGCTTTCTTTATGCCTTCTTTCTCCAGGACAACACTTATTGGTTCTAGCCCGAAACTGATGCCTGTTGCAGGGTAGGCTTCTTCGTCCTTCATCTTTAAGAAATCGCCGATCATCTTGTCATAACGGCCGCCGCCTGCAAGAGAACTTCCGAACTCTTTGATGTCTTTCAAATAGACTTCAAAGACCGGACCAGTATAATATGCAAGGCCCCGCGCCAATGTGAGGTCAAATTCCACATTCTTTTTATTAGGCAGATATGATAAGATCTCTTCAACATCCTTTATACCTTCTTTGCCTTCTTCATCCTTTGTGAACCCTTTCAGAAATTTCAGTTTTTCTTCATTCGATCCTTTCATCAATATGATGCCTTTTAATTTTGCGATGCTTTCGTCGCTGATGCCTTTTTCCTTTAGTTCGTCTTCCACTCCGTCGATGCC